>MNRR01000028.1:0-11811 GCA_001916055.1 Clostridium sp. 28_12 | reverse complement strand
TATTTTATATAATCAAATAATAAAACACAGTAAGCATCAATTTATAGAAGGAGATGTTGAACATTGGTGGCATGAGGAAAATAATAGAGGAATAAGGACTAAATTTTCAGATGATTTATTGTGGCTTCCATATATGGTTATAAAATATATTAGACACACTGGAGATTATGAGATTTTAAATGTTATTACACCATATTTGCAAGGTGCAAAGTTAAAAGAAAATGAAAAAGAAAAATATGAACAATATTTGCCATCAAATATTGAAGAAAGTATTTATGAACATTGTAAAAAAGCAATTGACAGAGCATGCGGAATTAGTGATAATGAACATGGATTACCTAAAATTGGAATAGGAGATTGGAATGATGGATTCAGTAATATAGGACCAGAAGGTAAAGGAGAAAGCGTATGGTTAGGATATTTCTTATATGAAATTTTGAAAGGTTTTATTTCAATTACAGAATATAGGAATGATTTAGAGAAGGCTGAACAGTATAAAAAGATTGCAAAACAGTTGCAAATAAACTTAAATACAAATGCATGGGATGGCAGATGGTTTAAAAGAGCTTTTGCTGATAATGGAGATGTTTATGGAAGTATGGAAAATGAAGAATGTAGAATTGACAGTATTGCTCAAAGTTGGTCTGTAATTTCAGGTGCAGGATATGAAGAAAAACAAAAACAAGCAATGGAAAGCCTAGAAAATCATTTAGTTGATGCTGAAAGTGGAATTATAAAATTGCTTGATCCGCCTTTTGAAAAGGGTAAACTTGAGCCTGGATATATTAAAGCTTATGTTCCAGGTGTTAGAGAAAATGGTGGACAATACACACACTCTGCCATTTGGGCAATTATTGCAGAAGCCATGTTAGGTAAAGGAGATAAGGCAGTAGAATTATATAAAATGATTACACCTATAGAACATGCAAGGACAAAAGAAGCAGCAAACAAATACAAAGTTGAACCATATGTACTTGCAGCAGACGTGTATGGTGCGCAAAATTTAGCAGGTTCAGGTGGATGGACGTGGTATACAGGTTCAAGTAGTTGGTATTATTTAGCTGGTATTCAATATATTTTAGGATTTAATATTTATCATAATACAATGAGTTTCAATCCATGTATTCCGAAATTTTGGGATGAATTTGAGATTAAATATAAATTTGTCAATAGTATTTATAACATAAAAGTCAAAAATCCTAATGGAAAAAACACAGGTATTTCAAAAGTATTAATTGATGGGAATGAGCATGAAAATAAGATTATTCTTGATAGTAGTGGCAAAGTGTTTAATGTTGAAATTATTATGTAGTAAAGCAGTAATAATGCAAAAATTGTCAAAATAAAAATAAGAAAAATAAAAACTAATAGTTGCAAAACTATTAGTTTTTTGTTATGATGAAAAAGAACCAATGATTTGAAAAAATCAAAAGAAAGGATGAGGTCAAGAATGGAAATAGAAGACTTACAAAAAACAATCGAAAAAGTAAGAAAAGCACAACAAGAATTCTCAAAATATACACAAGAGCAAGTAGACAAAATATTTCAAGCAGCAGCAATAGCTGCAAACCAAAATAGAATACTACTTGCCAAAATGGCAGTAGAAGAAACAGGAATGGGAATTGTAGAAGATAAAGTAATAAAAAATCACTATGCAGCAGAATATGTGTACAATAAATATAAAGATATAAAAACATGTGGAGTGCTAGAACAAGATGACAATTATGGAATCAAAAAAATAGCAGAACCAATAGGTGTAATAGCGGCAGTAATACCAACAACAAACCCAACATCAACAGCAATATTTAAAACATTAATCGCATTAAAGACAAGAAATGGGATAATAATAAGCCCACACCCAAGAGCAAAACAGTCAACAATAGCAGCTGCAAAAATAGTGTTAGAAGCAGCAGTAAAAGCAGGAGCACCAGAAGGAATAATATCATGGATAGATGTACCATCACTAGAATTAACAAATGTGTTAATGCAATCAGCAGATATAATATTAGCAACAGGTGGACCAGGAATGGTAAAAGCTGCATATTCTAGTGGAAAACCAGCATTAGGTGTAGGACCAGGAAACACACCAGCAGTAATAGATGAAACAGCAGATATAGTATTAGCAGTAAACTCAATCATTCATTCAAAAACATTTGATAATGGAATGATATGTGCATCAGAACAATCTGTAATAGTAAGTGATAAAATCTATGACAGAGTAAGAGAAGAATTTATGAGAAGAGGATGCTATTTACTAAATGCAGAAGAAACAGAAAAAGTAAGAAAAACAATTATAATAAATGGAGCATTAAATGCTAAAATAGTCGGACAATCAGCACATACAATTGCACAATTAGCAGGAGTAGATGTTGCTGAAAATACAAAAATCTTAATAGGAGAAGTAGAAAGTGTAGATTTATCAGAAGAATTTGCACATGAAAAACTTTCACCTGTTTTAGCAATGTATAGAGCATCAAGTTTTGATGATGCAGTAAGTAAAGCATATAGACTAATAGAAGATGGAGGATTAGGACATACATCATCATTATATATCAATACAGTTACTGAAAAAGAAAAAATAGAGAAATTCTACAATACAATGAAAACATGTAGAGTATTAATAAATACACCATCATCACAAGGTGGAATTGGTGACATATATAACTTTAAATTAGCACCATCATTAACACTTGGATGCGGAACATGGGGCGGAAACTCTGTATCAGAAAATGTAGGAGTAAAACATTTAATAAATATAAAAACAGTAGCCGAAAGGAGAGAAAATATGCTTTGGTTTAGAGCACCTGAAAAGGTATATTTAAAAAGAGGTTGTTTACCAGTAGCTTTAGAAGAGCTAAAAAATGTAATGGGTAAAAAAAGAGTATTTATAGTAACAGATACATTTCTTTATCAAAACGGATACACAAAAGTAGTAACAGATAAATTAGATGAAATGGGAATAGTACATGAAACATTTTTTGATGTTGCGCCAGATCCAACACTTGCATGTGCAAAAGAAGGAGCACAATTAATAGATGCATTCAAACCTGATTGCATAATAGCAGTAGGTGGAGGTTCAGCAATGGATGCTGCAAAAATTATGTGGGTAATGTATGAACATCCAGAAATTGATTTCTTAGATATGGCAATGAGATTTATGGATATCAGAAAAAGAGTATACACATTCCCTAAAATGGGAGAAAAAGCATACTTTATAGCTGTACCAACATCAGCAGGAACAGGTTCAGAAGTAACACCATTTGCAGTAATTACAGATGAAACAACAGGACAAAAATATCCATTAGCAGATTATGAACTATTACCTAAAATGGCAATTGTAGATGCAAACTTGATGATGAATGCACCAAAAGGATTAACTTCAGCATCAGGAGCAGATGCATTAGTTCATGCAATCGAAGCATATGCATCTATGATGGCAACAGAATTTACAGATGGTTTAGCAATAGAAGCAATAAAAACGATTTTTGAATATTTACCAAGAGCATATGAAAACGGAGCAAATGACCCAGAAGCAAGAGAAAAAATGGCAAATGCAGCAACAATGGCAGGTATGGCCTTTGCAAATGCATTTTTAGGAATATGTCATTCAATGGGACATAAATTAGGAGCATATCATCACTTACCACATGGAATTACTGTATCATTAGTACTTGACGAAGTTATGAGATTTAATAGTGCAGAAGTTCCAAATAAAATGGGAACATTTCCACAATATGACCATCCACATACATTAAGAAGATATGCAGAAATTGCAGAAGCTTTAAATATTGGTGGAGCAAATGACTACGAAAAAATGGAAAATCTAATTAGTAAAATAGATGAATTAAAAGAAAGAATTGGAATAAAGAAAACAATTAGAGAATATGGAATTGATGAACAAGCATTTTTAGCTACATTAGACGAAATGTCAGAAAAAGCATTTGATGATCAATGTACAGGAGCAAATCCAAGATATCCATTAATTAGTGAAATTAAGGATATTTATTTAAAGGTATATTATGGAAATTAAGAGAGGAACGTGAGTAAAGATGAAATATAATTTAACTGAACCAATTGCTGAAAGAAAAACTAAAACAGTATATAAAGATGGAGATAAAACAATAAAATTGTTTATAGAAAATTATTCAAAAGCAGCAATTTTGAATGAAGCACTAATTCAATCAAGAGTAGAAGAAAGTACAGATTTAAAAATTTCAAAATTAATAGAAGTTACAAAAATTGAGAATAGATGGGCATTAGTTACAGAATTTATAGAAGGAACACCATTAGATGTTTTAATGAAAGAACATCCAGAAAAAGAAGATGAATATTTAAAGTTATTTGTGGATATTCAACTAGAAATAATGTCTAAAAAAGTACCATTATTAAATAGATTAAAAGATAAATATAGAAGAAAACTAGCAGAAGCAGATATTGATGATAATACAAGATATGAATTATTGCAAAGACTAGAAGGAACTAAAAATCATGACAAATTATGCCATGGAGATTTCAATCCAAGTAATGTAATAATAGATGCAAATGGAGAATACAGTATCATTGACTGGGCACATGCTACACAAGGTAATGCATCAGCAGATGTTGCAAAAACATTTTTGCTATTTTCAGTAAATGGTCACGCTGAATTAGCTGAAAAGTATTTAAACATGATTACTGAAAAAGGTGGATTAGAAAAGAGAGGAATTCAAAGATGGATTCCAATTGTAGCAGCAGTTCAATTGAAAAAAGGTGAAGTTGAAGACAGAAAAACATTAGAAAAATGGGTAGATGTAGTAGATTATGAATAATATGATAATATAAAAATATAGGGGGATTAAAAATGACAAGAGTTGAATTAAAAAACATGGCAAAAGAACAAATACAAGGGAAAATAGGAATTCTATTTTTAATATTTTTGATTATTGCAATTATAGGAGCAGGAAGCGCATTAGTACCAGTAGTAGGATGGTTTGCTGCAATTGTAATTATGCCAGCTTTTAATATTTCATTATGCATGATATTTTTGAGATTAACTAAAAATGAAGACATTTCAGTTGGAGATGCTTTTAAAGGTTTTAATATAACAGGAAAAGCAGTTTGGTTAAATATAATTACAAATTTCTTTGTATTCTTGTGGTCATTATTATTAGTGATTCCTGGAATAATAAAGGTATTTTCATATGCTGCTGCACCATTTATATTGGCAGATAACCCAGAACTAACAGCAAGAGAAGCATTATCAGAAAGTAAAAGAATAATGGATGAACATAAATTTGATTTATTTGTATTACAACTATCATTCTTTTGGTGGTATATATTAAGTGCAATTACATTTGGAATTGCATACATATATGTTGTACCATATTTTCAAGCTACAATGGCAAATTTTTATAATGATATTAAAGATAAAACTGTTGAAAACTAGATAGATATTAAATATTTAAAGATACCACAAAATATTTGCAAATTATGCGATTTTGTGGTATTATGTATATGTAACCAAAATTTTTTATAATTGAGAAAATTTTCTCAACTAATTAACAGGAGGATTATAATTATGAATGCAACAGAAGCACGGCAGAGATCACTTGATAACCAGTATGAAAATGCTATGAAAGAGATTGATAAAGCAGTAGCTGGAGGATGGACAAGATGCAGTGTTTGTTTTTCTGATCCACTCTATCCAGAAGTGGCAGAAAGAATTGCAGAAAACGGGTTTGACGTAAAAGTTACGTTAAGAGAAAACGGAATGGGGATGTCTTCTAACGTAGTATCTTGGTACAATACCAAGAATAAAGGGGAAAAAGGCAAAGTTGAATACATTACAGATGAGAGTAAGAAGTCTAAACCGCCTTTGAACGAGAAATTACTAACGAGTATTTCCTTGGAGACAAAAAGACTCCAAAGAGAAGCAAGAAGATTGAGCCAGGAAAGAAATACAAAGTAAAAGAGTTAGGGGACTGTTGAAAAATAGCCCCCTAAATTAATTCAAGAATATGAAAATTTATTTTAATATTATTTAGTTAGAAAAATAGAGTTTGTGACCTAGTTTGTGGAAATGTATTTTTAGGTCACAAAGGGAGGAAATATGTTTAAATTACACTCAGAATATAAGCCAACAGGCGACCAACCTAAGGCAATAGATTATCTAGTAAAAGGAATAGAAAGAGGCGAGAAATACCAGACACTTCTAGGAGTTACGGGCTCTGGAAAAACATTCACAATGGCAAATATAATAGAAAAAACGCAGAAACCAACATTGGTATTAGCACATAATAAGACACTAGCAGGACAATTATATTCCGAATTCAAAGAGTTTTTTCCAGAAAATCATGTTGAATACTTTGTGTCATATTATGATTATTATCAACCAGAAAGTTATATTGCACAAAGTGACACATATATAGAAAAAGATGCATCAATAAATGATGAGATAGACAAACTAAGACATTCAGCAACAGCATCATTATTTGAAACAAGAGATGTAATAATAGTAGCATCAGTATCATGTATATATGGATTAGGAGATCCGATAGACTATGAAAATATGATAGTATCATTACGTCCAGGAATGCAGGTAGAAAGAGACAAAATGCTGAAAAAACTAGTAAATATGCAATATTCTAGAAATGAAATAGACTTTAAAAGAGGAACTTTTAGAGCCAAAGGGGACATTGTAGAAATATATCCATCAGATAAAGGAGAATCAGCTATAAGAGTGGAGTTCTGGGGAGATGAAATTGAAAAAATAAGTGAAATAAATCCATTAACAGGAAAATCAATAGGAACAAGAGAACATGTAATGGTATTCCCAAATTCACATTATGTAACATCTAAAGAAAAGATGGAAAGAGCTATAAAAACAATTGAAAAAGAAATGGAAGAAAGAGTAGAATATTTCAAAAAAGAAAACAAATTAATAGAAGCACAACGTATTCAAGAACGAACCAATTTTGATATAGAAATGATGAAAGAAACAGGATTTTGCCAAGGAATAGAAAACTATTCAAGACATATAAGTGGAAGAGAACCAGGAAGCCCACCATTTACATTATTCGATTACTTCCCAAAAGATTTCCTATTATTAATAGATGAATCACATGCAACAATTCCACAAGTTAGAGCAATGTATAATGGTGACAGAGCTAGAAAAGAATCACTTGTAAAATATGGTTTTAGATTACCATCAGCATTTGATAATAGACCACTGACATTTAATGAATTTGAAGAAAGAATTAATCAAGTTGTATTTGTAAGTGCTACACCTGCTGATTACGAAAATGAACATTCGGGAAACAATGTAGTGGAACAAATTATTAGACCAACTGGGTTACTTGACCCTAAAATAGAAGTAAAACCAGTAACAAATCAAATAGATGACTTGTTAGAACAAATTAGAATTAGAGTGGAAAGAAAAGAAAGAGTATTAGTAACAACATTAACTAAAAAGATGGCAGAAGACTTAACTGAATATTTAAAAAGTTTAGATATAAAGGTAAATTATATACATTCAGACACAAAAGCATTAGAAAGAATGGAAATAATTCGTAAATTACGTTTAGGAGAATTTGATGTTTTAGTAGGAATAAACCTATTAAGAGAGGGATTGGATATCCCAGAAGTTTCATTAGTTGCAATACTTGACGCAGATAAAGAAGGATTTTTGCGTTCAGAACGTTCACTAATTCAAACAATAGGACGTGCTGCAAGAAATACAGATGGAACAGTTATAATGTATGCAGATGAACTTACAGATTCAATGGAAAAAGCAATAAAAGAGACAAACAGAAGACGTGGAATCCAAGAGGCATACAATAAAGAACATAATATCACACCAACAACAATAAAAAAATCTATTAGAGATTCAATTAGGGCAATTCAAACTGAAAATATAGGAGTAGAATATAAATTAGAAAAAGAAGAAGACATTAAAGAAACAATAAATAAATTAACAGAGGAAATGCTTGAATTTGCTAGTAAAATGGAATTTGAGCAAGCAGCTGAAATTAGAGACAAAATAAAAGAGCTAGAAAAGTTAATATAAAAATAAAAAAAATTCTTAAAAACACTTGCAAAATAAAACGAAATGTATTATTATGGTATCGAAGTGGTAGAAAGTGGCACAAAGTGGTAGAAAAAGAAATGAGGTGAAGTTTAATTGCTAATTGGTGAATACGAGCATTCTTTAGATACAAAAGGAAGAATGATAATGCCAGCAAAACTAAGACAAGACATAGGCGAAAAGTTTATAATAACTAAAGGCTTAGATGGATGTTTATTCGTATTTTCACAAAATGAGTGGTTAAATTTTGAAGAAAAACTAAAAGCCCTTCCATTATCAGACAAAAACGCAAGAAACTTTGTTAGATTTTTCTTATCAGGAGCAACAGAATGTGAAATAGACAAGCAAGGAAGATTTTTAATACCAGCGAACTTAAGAGAAGCAGCAAAACTAGGAAAAGATGCAGTAATAGTAGGAGTTGGAACAAGATTAGAAATATGGGATAAAGAAATCTGGCAAAAATGTGATGAAAACATTTCAGCAGATGAGATTGCAGAAAATATGACAATGCTAGGTATATAACTTGCAAAAGTTTATATAAAAAACAAAAGACAAAAGTACAAAAGAAATCAAACTAAAGAAAAAACAAAAAAAGTTACAAAAGATAAAATTGCTAAAGATAAATTCCAAGAAACAAAAGAAGTATAAAAAATGCAGCTGTAGGAAAATATCAAAAACTCTTCAGCTGCAATAAATTATTTTAAAGAGGTGTAAAATTGGAGTTTAAGCATAAACCAGTATTGCTAGAAGAAACAATACAAGGATTAAATATAAAACCAAATGGAATATATGTAGATGGAACTTTAGGTGGAGCAGGACATAGTAAAGAAATTTTAAAGCAATTATCACCTGAAGGTTTACTCATTGGTATCGATAGAGATGAAGATGCTTTAAAGGCAGCAAAAGAAAATCTTAAAGACTTTGCCAATGTAAAATACATACATGGAAATCATGATGAAATTGAAGAAATTTTAGAAAAACTAGGAATAGAAAAAGTTGATGGAATCTTACTAGACTTGGGAGTATCTTCATATCAACTAGATGAAAGAGAGAGAGGATTTAGCTATTTAGGAAATAATGAACTAGATATGAGAATGGATAAAACTCAAAAATTAACAGCAAAAGAAGTTGTTAACAACTATTCAGAAGAAAAATTAGCTGATATCATTTATGAATATGGAGAAGAGCGATTTTCTAGGCAAATTGCGAAAAATGTTTGTATATATCGAAAAAACAAGGAAATAGAGACAACAGAGGAATTAGTGCAGATTATTGAAAAATCAATGCCTGCATTTGCGAAAAAAGATGGACACCCAGCAAAGAGAACATTTCAAGCAATTAGAATTGAAGTAAATGACGAAATCAGACCATTATACGAAACTGTGCAAAAATGTATAAAACACTTAAAAAATGGTGGAAGATTGTGTATAATAACATTCCATTCACTAGAAGATAGAGCAGTAAAAAATGCATATATAGATGCACAAGGAAAATGCACATGTCCAAAAGACTTGCCATATTGTGTATGTGGTGCAAAGTCAGAAGGAAAAATCATAAATAAAAAACCAATAATCGCAACAGAAAAAGAACAAGAAGAAAACTCAAGATCAAAAAGTGCAAAATTAAGGATTTTTGAAAAATGTGACGAAAGATAAAGGAGGTGAGAACATGCCAATGAATTCATATCAATATGGAACAAGTCCAAGAAAATATGAACCAGATTATACCGAAGTAAAAGTAAAAAAAGTTAAAATTGAAAAAAATTTGGAAAAGAAAAAAGTCAATACAAAAGCAAAACAAGGAAAAAATAGAGCTTTGCAAGTAGTAATAGTATTGGCAATTTTTGGCATGTTACTTACTGTTAGTTATAGAGAAATTTCTATAATGGAGATGTTTAATCAAAAGAAAGATTTAGAAAATAATCTTGCTGTAGTTCAAAAAGAAAATGGACAGGTTGAAAAAAGTATAAAAGAGGTTGAAAGTACTTTAGACTGGAATAGCATTCAACAAAAAGCTACTGAAGCATTAGGAATGCAGAAAAAAGCTGGAGTTCCGATAGAATTAAACAAATCTGACAATGTAGAAACAACCAGTAAATTAATAAAAGAAGAAAAAGTAAGTTTAGTAGATAAAGTAATAGAATATTTTATAAACAAATAGAGCCAAAACATTTGAAAAATGAATTGGCTTTTTTGTTTAATGTGCTTGCACAATTTATAAATAAATGGTATTATTTATCTAGCTTATAATGAGAAAGGATTTTTACAAATGAAAGAAATAAAAAAAGTATTTGATTTTTATGATAAAACATATTTAAAATCTTACAACCTAGACAATGCAATTCAGTACCAATTAAATTTGTTGGATTCATTAGATGTATATACGAGAAAACATTGTGAAAGTGTTGCTGCAATAACGTGTAACTTGTGTAAAAAATTACACTTATCAAATGGATTTACAGAATATTGTACAATATGTGCTTATTTACATGATTTGGGCAAATTATTTATTCCTCCAGAAATACTTCAGAAAACTTCAAAACTAACTCAAGAAGAATATGAAATTATGAAAACTCATACTACTTTAGGATATAATATGTGTATGAAAGATTTAAAACTTCGTCCTTATGCTGCTGGTCCTTGGTACCATCATGAAGCTTTAAATGGTACAGGTTATCCACGAGGTTTAACAAAAAAAGACATTCCTTATGAAGGTCAAATAATTAGAGTTGCTGATGAATATGATGCTATTGTAAGTAAAAGACAATACAAAACACATATTGGTATTACAGATACTTTAAAAATCTTAATAGAAGAAGCTCATCCTGTTAATGAATCAGATAATTCTCGTTTTTCTCATAATCCACCTAAAGACCCAGAAGTTGGGAAAAATAATCCTCTTGTTGTGCGTACTTTATTAAAGGCTGTAATTGATGATATTTCTTATGAAATTTTTTGTACCCAAAATTATGTAGATACACTTCAAAATGAAATTGAAAGATTTAAATTAATGGAAAAATATGAAAATAAAATGAACAGTGCAAAAAATGAAAAGAAGATGAACTTTTATTTAGAAGGAATAAAAATGCTATTAAAACCAGGAGAAACTCTTGATAATTTTCATGGTATTTATCAAGAATATTTAGATGCTTATAATAAAAGAAAAGCTATTATAGATACACTTTATACTGAAATAAAGAGTATTAAAAAATTAAAAGTATAATGTTATATCTTTCGTAAAATACCGTCTGGCATATATCAACGGTATTTTACTTTATTCTATTATTTATAGCTTGTCTTTCCAATTTCTTTAAATTCTAATTATTACTCATTTCATTCCTACTTTTACATATTATTGTAATACATAATTTTTTATAGTTTTTCAAGAGATATTTTCATTAATATATACTTTTTTATGCCTAAAAAAACAGAGTAGGTGCAACTCCCACTCTGTTTGACTATGATATTAGTTTTAGCATTGTCGCATTGCATTTGTTGCTGTCGTTGTTCTTGTCTTTCATTTGGATGATTTTAATATTGTTTTTAGGCAACAAAAAAAATCAACCATTTTACTGATTGATTTCATATATATCTGTTCTATAAAAATTCCAAATAGAAACGTCATTGGAGCAGGTAGTGGGAATCGAACCCACGTCATCAGCTTGGAAGGCTGAGGTTCTACCATTGAACTACACCTGCATGTTTTCCTGAACTTTTTATATTATATTGATTTTTTTTATCTTTGTCAAT
>MNRR01000027.1:37964-47934 GCA_001916055.1 Clostridium sp. 28_12 | reverse complement strand
CCACAGTTACCACATTTAGATTATACTAAATATTAATATAAAAATAAATGAAGAAAGGAGTGTATGGTCTATTTAAGTTATTAAATATATCATACAAGAGAAAATGATATTAAAAGTACTAAAGATTGAAACTTGGATAGGAGATGCAACAAATTGTTACATTGTTCAAGATGAAAAATCAAAAGAAACAATGGTAATAGACCCAGCAGGAGATGTGGACAAAATAATAGAAATGCTTGATATATTGCAAGCAAAATTGAAATATATATATTTAACACATTGTCATGGTGACCATATAGGTGGAGTGAAAGAACTTAAAGAAAGATATGGTGGAACAATTGTTGCACAAAGGGCAGCAGCAGAAAACTTACGAGATTCAAATATAAATTTAACCACATATATAGGAAATAAAGGCTTAACAATAGAAGTTGATGCAAGAGTGGATGATGAAGATTTATTACATTTAGGAGAATTAGAATTCAAGGTAATCCATACGCCAGGACACACATCTGGCGGTTCTTGCCTTTATTGTGAGCAAGAAAAATTATTGCTTTCAGGAGATACATTATTTAGAGGCACATGGGGAAGAACTGATGTACCAACAGGTGACTTTGAAGCAGTAATAAAATCAATAACTAAAAAATTAATGATTTTACCAGATGAAACAATAGTATATCCAGGTCATGGAAAAAGCACGATGATAAGGGAAGAAAAGCCAATCTATTTAGAATTAAAACCAAGATTATTATAAAATTGTTCTATTATTGAAACAATAAACATATATTATATATAGGAGTATTGGGACAAGGAGAAAAATATGTTTAATGTTACAATAATAAATATAAAAAAATCAATATTTCAGATAGCGATATTTATAAGTATTATAGTGATTTTATTTGTTGCGACTAAAATGATAAAAAAATTTAGTACAAATCAAATTTTACAAATAGATTTATCAGAGCAATTAGTGAAATGCTTAAATAGTGAAATACCGGCAATTGCGACAACAAATAGTCGAGCAGAAAATGTTATAAAAGAAGATGGAGAAGAAGAGATTTCTTTTTCAGATAGAATATTAAATATAGAGTTATCAAAATTAGAAAATATAGAAAAGCAAGAAGAGACTAAGCAAACAGTAGAAGAGGAAGAAAATCATGAAGAATCTAATAGTGAGTCAAAAGAAGACAATCAACCAGCACAAGAAACGCAACAAGTAGCAACAAATCTTGCAACAGAGATTGTAACACAAAACCCTATAAATGAAAGTCATAATGTTGAATGCAATGGAGTAAAAATAAAAAACGAAACAGAATTTGAAATTAATGATTCAATATTAAATACGGAACTTAACATAAATAAAAATAATATTATAATTTTCCATACGCATACATGTACAATTATGAGCAAACAGGTAATTATAGGACGACAGACCTGAATTATTCAGTTGCAAGAGTTGGAGATGAATTGGCTAATTATTTAATAGGGTATGGATTTAGTGTGGTACATGATAAAACTTATCATGATTATCCGGCATATACAGGCTCATATACAAGGTCAAAGAAAACAGTTGAAGGAATATTGCAGTCAAATCCAACAGATATAATAATAGACTTACATAGAGATGCAATTGGAAGTAAAAGCAATTATGACCCAAGTGTAAAAATTGGAGATGATGTAGCAGCACAGTTAATGTTTGTTATAGGAACAAATGGTGGTGGATTATATCATCCTAATTGGGGTTCTAACTTGAAATTTGCAATTGAATTTCAAGCAAAAGCAAATGAGATGTATCCAGGATTATTTAAAACAATGATTGTAAGAAATTCTAGATATAATCAAAATTTAGGAAAAGCAGCTTGCATAATTGAAGTTGGGTCAACAGGAAATACACTTGAACAATGTATAAATAGTATGAAATATCTTTCGAAAGTATTTGAAGAATATAGAGAACAAAAGCGGATATTAATAACATTGACACCTATTAGAACATTTTAAAGTCCGCGTCTTTGTTCGAGCGCGAAATTTGCTTTGCAAATTTCTGTGCATTGTTATTTTTATATTATAGGAAATTCGAAGAATTTTCCTGTAATGTAAAATAAAGGAACCATAGAATAAATTAATTGGTCCCTTTATTTTGATAATATGCACATTCAGAATTTGTACATAAATTTGAAAAAGAAATAATATCATAAGAACATTTTCCATCAATTTGATAAATACAATTTAAAGAACAATTGATATTAGTCAAAGATATCACCTCTTAATAAATATTATGTACAATTTTTTTTATAATATTCACAAAAGTTTTTAACACTACAGTTTTCACATAATGGCTTACGTGAATCGCAAGTTTTTCTGCCATGCCATATAAAAAGATGATTAATGTCTTTTAAAGAATCTTTTGGAAATATTTTTAATAAATCTTGCTCGATTTTTTCTGGGCCTTTTTCATGTGAAAGACCAATTCTATTAGAAACTCTTTTTACATGAGTATCTACTGCAATTCCATTCGCAATCCCAAAAGCTTCTAATAAAATTACATTAGCACTTTTTCTGCCAACACCAGCTAAAGTTAAAAGTTCATCCATTGTTTTTGGAACTTCACCATTAAATTTTTCCAGCACTTGTTTTGCACATAATTTTATGTTTTTTGCTTTATTTCTATAAAAACCACATGGATGTATAACTTCTTCAAGTTCTTTGATATCAATATCTGCAAAATTTTTTATTGTCGGACACCTTTTAAATAATTCAGGTGTTGTTTTGTTAACTCTTTCATCAGTACATTGTGCTGATAACATGACGGCTACAACAATCTGAAATGGTGTTTCAAAGTCTAAACTGCAAGTTGCATCTGGATAAGCTTCTTTTAGTATTTTTATAAAATTTGTTATATCATTCTTTTTCATTATTTTCACCATTTAAAAGTAAATCTATTATTTTTGGATAAATTGTATTTGCATTATTTTTCCAGCCGTCAGAGATTTGCTTTGCTCTTTCTCTTGAACCAGCAAAAGTTGAAATTTCAAATATGGTTTCATTTTTTTCAATTACTTTACATTTTACTGTGTAATTATTTTCGTCTTTTGGTATGTATTCAGTTACAATAGAAGATTCTTCTGCGATGTTAGAAACTTCAGTTTTGAAGATATTATCAGCTTTTAGCTTTAATATGCCAGGTAATAATGATTTTGTAAGTGATAATGAGTTTTGACCATCTGATGTGATTTTAATAAATGTATCATCTTCTTTTGTAAAAGAACCAACTAAATTTGTATCTATTAAGTCAGTTAATAATTCTTGAAAATAAAAATAGTTGATATTATTAGCAGATGACACTATTTTGTATAAGTTGTCACTTTTAATTCCATCTGGAAGTTTATTTAATAAGTATAAAATCAATACTTTATTTTCAGCTAAGTCTGCAATAGATTTTTCCATAATGAGCCTCCTTGCTTAAAATTTCTAAGGATATTATATCACGGAAAGGAGTATTAGTAAAGAAAAAAATTTTTTGAAAAATATTGAGTATATACAACCATGTAATATTGTAACCAAAGGCACTATTGGTAATTAACAGTCTCTTGGGTGTACTAAGGAAAATTGTGTCAAAAAAAGTCGAATTGAATAAAATATAATAGCCTAATTTGAATGCAAAGAGGTGATAATATGCATGAAATAAAAAAAGGCGATATAGTTAGTAGAAATTCGTATGGAAATGACATAATTTTTAGTGTTGTAAGAATAATGAAAAATGAGACAAGAATAGCTCTACTAAAGGGGATTGATGTTAGGATTGAGGCAGATGCACCTTTAACCGACCTTCAAATAGTCAGTAGAGAAGAACAAATAAAAAGAGAAAAAGAATTAGAACAAAGAATATTAACTATGATAGAAAAGGAAAAGAAATCAAAAGATAATAGAAGAAAAGAAATTATTCATACAGGCAGAATATTACATTTGGATGGTGATAGAAAATATAGCGAAAAATCAAAAATGTATTATAGAAAAATGGGATTAAATGCAGTAGTAAGAAATATTCCGGAATACAAACAATCTCAAGTAATAAACAAATTATTAATGATATATAATCCAGATATTTTAGTAATAACTGGCCATGACCGGAATGATAAAAAATGGAACAAGATATAGAGATATATATAACTACAGAAACTCAAAGCATTTTATCCAAACAGTAAAAAAGGCAAGAAAATATGATGAAAAACATGGAGACAATTTAGTGATATTTGCAGGAGCATGCCAAAGTTATTTCGAAGCAATAATGGATGCAGGAGCAAATTTTGCGTCATCACCAGCACGAATATTGATAGACTTTTTAGATCCATTAATAGTAGCAAAAAATGTAGCAATTACTGATAAAAATAGATATGTAACAATAGATGATTTTGTAGATGAGTTAAGAGATGGAAAAAAGGGGGTAAATGGCTTCGGAGCAATAGGAAAACGAAATGTAATAATTTTGTAACAAAAATGTAATACAAATGTAATAAAAGAAAATAAAATGAATGAATGCCTTGAAACAAGCAGAATACATCAAGTCGACAATAAAATATTTACTTTGACAAAATTGCCTACAAATGTTATATTTGTAACATCATGAGCAAAGTAGGTGATTTAATGATTTGTAGAAATGATATTTCAACTTTAAAATCAGACATTAATGACAAAATTGGCCAAAAAATAATAGTAAAAGGTTCACTAGGAAGAAGCAAGGAATTTGCCAAAGAAGGTACGATAGAAAAAGCATATTCTAATCTATTTGTAGTAAAATATGAAGAAAATGATAGAACAGCATCATATACTTATACAGATTTGCTTACAAGAACTGTAGAGGTAGATGTATTTGATGGTGAAGATTATAGCCTATTATTACCGCCATCAGCAACAGAAATAAAAAGAAGAAAATTAAAAGAGCAGCTAATATAGTTGTTCTTTTTTAGTATTTTGGTATTGAAAAAAAGTGACTAATGTTATATATTTAATAGGAAAGGTGGTGTTAATATGACAATAAGAGAGGTATTAACAAAAGGAATGATAATATTAAAAAACAACAATGTAGAAACTCCTAAGCTAAAAGCTAGGTTATTGCTACAATATATATTAAAAAAGCCAAGACAATATTTAATAGTTTATGATAATAAAGAAATAGATAAAAAAGAACAATGGGAGTATTTTGTTAATATAGAAAAGCTAACAAATGGAGTACCATTACAACATATAACACATACACAAGAATTTATGAAAATGGACTTTTTTGTAAATGAAAATGTATTAATACCACGTCCAGATACAGAGATATTGGTAGAAGAGGTAATAAAGATAGCAAAAAAAATAGAAAAACCACGAATTTTGGATTTATGCACAGGAAGTGGAGCAATTGCAATATCTATAGCCAAAAATATACCAACAGCAGAAGTATATGCAATAGATATAAGCGAAAAAGCACTAGAAGTTGCAAAGAAGAATGCTAATAGATTAGATACTAATGTTAAATTTGTAAAATCAAATCTATTTAGCAATATAGGAAAAGTTAAATTTGATATAATTGTATCAAATCCACCATATATAAAAAAGGAAGATATAAAATTATTAAGTGAAGAAGTAAAAAATGAACCTATAATAGCATTAGACGGTGGATATGATGGCTTGGATTTTTATAGAAAAATTTCAAGTCAAGCAATAGATTATTTAAAATTCGGAAGCTATTTATGTTTTGAAATAGGTTATGACCAAAAAGAAGATGTTACAGAAATTATAAAAGATACCAAAAGATATAATGATATATATAGTAAAAAAGATTTATATGGAAATGATAGAATAATAATATCTAAAGTTAATTAAAGAGAGGTGAACTTATGTCATTTTCGTCAGAATTAAAAGAAGAAATAAGTAAAATAGAGAACTTAGCAAATAAAGAAGCTGTTAAATATGAATTAATTGGATATTTAACAAGTAGTAATATTACACATGAGAAAAATAAAATAAAATTTAGTACAGAAAACGAATACAATATTAACAGACTTTCAAGACTTCTAAGTAATATCGGAATAAATGATTATAATATTTTAATGCAAGGAAATTTATTTGTAATAACAGTAGACGAAAAGTATTTAAAAGAAATCGATAAAACAGAAGAACTAAATTTAGAACAAATAAAATGGATAATAAGAGGCACATATTTAGGCTCTGGCTCAATAAATAATCCAGAGAAAAAATATCATTTAGAAATAGGAATTAGAGATAAAAAAGAAGCAGGAAAAATAAAAGATGATTTAATCAAATATAATATAAAAAGCAATATTATTAAAAAAAACAATCAATATTCGATTTATATAAAAGATGGAGAAGAAATTTCAAAATTTTTAGCACTACTTGGAGCCAATAAAGCAGTATTAAAGTTTGAAGAAATAAGAGTTCAAAGGGAAATGAACAATAAAATAAATAGAATAGTAAATTGTGAAACTGCAAATTTGAACAAAACAATAAATGCTTCAATAGAGCAAATTGAGGCAATAAAAAAATTGAAAGAAAATAAAATATTTGATAAAATGGATGAGCCATTAAAAGAAATTGCAGAATTAAGGCTAAAGAATCCAAATGCTAGTTTAGTAGAATTAGGAAAAATGCTTAAGGACCCTGTGGGAAAATCAGGAGTTAATTATAGATTAAAAAAGATAATGGAGATTGCCAATGAACAATAATGAAGTAGGAGTATATGTACATATTCCATTTTGCAAGCATAAATGTGATTATTGTGATTTTATTTCATATTGCAATAAAGATGATTTGATAGAAAAGTATATAAAGGTACTTATAAAAGAAATAAAGTCTCAAAATATAAAACCATGGATTACTACAATTTATATAGGAGGAGGAACACCATCATATATTGATAGTAAGTATATAAAGCAAATTTTACAAGAAATTAAAAAGAAAAATATAACTAAAAATACAGAGATAACAATAGAAGTTAACCCGGGAACAGTTACAAAAGAAAAGTTAGAAGATTACAAGGAATGTGGAATAAATAGATTAAGTATAGGGTTACAAGTAACACAGGATAAAATCTTAAAAGACATAGGAAGAATACATAATTATGAACAATTTTTAGAAACATATGAAGCAGCAAGAGATGTAGGATTTAGAAATATAAATGTTGATTTGATGCTAGGGTTGCCCAATCAAAGAATAAAAGATTTAAAAGATAGTTTAGATCAAATAATAAAACTACATCCAGAACATATATCTGTATATTCACTTATTGTGGAAGAAGGAACACCTATTGCAAATAAAATTCAAAGTGGGAAGCTAAAACTTCCAAGTGATGAAACAGAAAGAAATATGTATTGGTATGTAAAAAACACATTAGAACTAAATGGTTATGTGCATTACGAAATATCAAATTTTTCTAAAAAGGGGTTTGAATCAAGGCATAATATGAATTGCTGGAAACAAAAACAGTATTTTGGGTTTGGAGTTGCAGCACATTCATATCGTGATATAACACGATATTCTAATACAGAAAATATAGAAGAATACATAAAAAATATTGAAAGTGATAAGCTTGAAAAAAATAGGATTATTCACGAGATTCAAAAAGAGTTTGATATGGAAAAAGAATATATGCTATTAGGACTACGCAAGATAGAAGGCGTAAAGATTAATGATTTTAAATCAAAATTTGTAAAGAACCCAATTTATTTGTTTAGAAATGAATTGAAAAGATTATCTGATGAAAAACTTATTACAGTAGATTCAAATACGATTAGACTTACTTCAAAAGGAATCAATTTGGCAAATTTGGTATGGGAAGAATTTATTTGAAATGAATGTTATGTGCAAAATGAAATTTTATCTTGACATAATGTGGAAAACATGAGAGAATATAAGCATTGAAATTAGAGAAATAGTAGGTGAAATATGGAAATCCAGAAACAAAAAGAAATAATAGAAGCAATACTATTTTCAGCTGGAAGAGTAGTTACACAAGAAGAACTAGTATTAGCTCTAGAAATTGACAAAAAACAAGTAGAAGAATTAGTAAAAAATATGCAAAAAGATTTTGCAAATAGAGGAATCGAAATAATTAAAATAGAAGATGGATATCAACTATGTAGTAAAAAGGAATATTATGAATACATATATCCTATTTTAGATAAAAGAGCAAAACCTAATTTATCAACAGCAGCATTAGAAACTCTTGCAATAATTGCATATAATCAAAGGGCAACAAGAGCTGAAATAGAAGCTATAAGAGGTGTAAATAGTGATGGTACAATTTATAAATTATTAGACTATGGATTGATAGAAGATGCAGGTAAAGCAGATCTACCTGGAAAACCAACAACATATAAAACAACACCAGAATTCTTAAAATTGTTTGGATATGAAAATTTATCTAATTTACCAGAACTTCCAAAATACAAATTAGATTCAAACAGACAAATTGTAATAGAAGAGTTAATTGAAGCGGAGGCTCCAATGCCGAGTGAAGAAGAGGAAAATAAAGAATAAAAAATTAAATATTGGAGGAATAGAAAATGAAATTATCATTAACAGGAATGGGAACAACCAAATTAAATAATATAGATGAGATGTATCCTGGACAAAGTATATTATTACAAACAGGACAATTAGTACAATATGGAGCTGGATTATTTGGATATAATACAATTCCATTATTACTAAGAAGAAAAATAGAATCAATAATAGTAGATACATTAAATGCACATGGATGTATAGAAGTGTTATTACCAACACTACAACCAGATACAATATGGAAAAATTCAGGAAGATATGATCATTATGTGCAAGATGGAACAATGTTAATTACAGAATCAAACAAAGGAACATTTTGCTTAGCACCAACAGGAGAAGAAGCAATGTTAGAATTCGCAAGAGAAAAACTAAAATCTTATAAAACTTTACCTGTAACATTTTATCAAATCGGTGAAAAGTTCAGAAATGAAATAAGAACAAGAGGCTACCTTTTAAGAGGAAAATCTTTTCCAATGTTAGATGCATATAGTTTTGATACTAATGTAGAAGGAATGGAAAAATCTTATGAAAATGTAAGAAATGCATTCTTAGAAATATTTGAAAAAATCGGTTTAGATGTAATACCAATAGTTGCAGATAATGGAGCAATGGGTGGTAAAAAATCAGAAGAATTTATGATGATATCAGAACAAGGAGAAGACAAAATATTATATAATGAAGAAACAGGAGTAGGCCTAAACACAGAAATTCTTGAAAGAGAAGATTATAAAGAATATTTGAAAGCAGAATATGGAATCGAAGATATTTCAAACTTTAAAGAAATAAGAACAATGGAATTAGGACACATTTTCCAATTAGGAACGAGATATTCAGAAATGATGAATGGAAAATACATAAGCCAAGAAGGCAAAGAAGAGTTATACTACATGGGATGCTATGGAATTGGTGTTAGTAGAACATTAGCTGCTTTATATGAAAAATGTGTTGTGAATGATAAATCAGGTAAGCCATGTGGATTTGTTCTTCCAGAGAGAATTTCTCCATACATGTTACAAATAGTTGTAAAGCCAGGAGATGAAGAAAAAGTAAAATTAGCAGAAGCAATAGAACAAAAAATATTTTTTACAGCTTATAATGTGATAATAGATGACAGAGATAATATTTCTATAGGAGCAAAAATAAAGGATGTAAAAATACTAGGAACACCATATATGATTGTATTAGGAGATAAATCAAAAGAAGATGAATTTGAAATAGAAAGTACAAAAACAGGAGAAAAAACAACAGTTAAATTTGATGATTTATCAAAATTCTTTTTAGAAATAAAATTTGATGTTAAGTAAATTCTTTGTGAAAACAGTTGTAAAAAAAACAAAAAATTGATATACTTGAAATGATTAAATTTTGTTGAAAGGAAAGTGATTTTTATGGGAGAAAATCAAGAAGAAAA
>MNRR01000027.1:721-37943 GCA_001916055.1 Clostridium sp. 28_12 | reverse complement strand
TACAGAAGGAACAAATGATGGAATAAAAATATCAAATGATGTAGTTGCAGTAATAGCAGGTGTAGCTGTATCAGAAGTACCTGGTGTAGCAAGTATGTCAGGAGGATTTGCTGGAGGAATTTCAGAAGTATTAAGTGGAAAGAAAAACTTATCAAAAGGAATAAAAGTTGATGCTGGCGAAAAAGAAGTAAAAATAGATGTAAACATAATTGTTGAATATGGTTCAAGAATTCCAGATGTTGCATTTGAAATACAAAACAGAGTAAAAAAATCAGTAGAAAATATGACAGGTTTGAAAGTATCAGAAGTAAATGTACATGTTCAAGGGGTTAGAACAGAAAAAGAAGAAAACAACAATGAAGAAAGTGAAGAACAAAAAGGTGAATAATCAAATATAACAAGAGAGGAAGAATTGATATGAAATTTTTAGAAAGATTTACATTAATAGTATATTCATTTATAATATTATTAATATCAGTGGTACTAAGTTTATTAATATTTAACTGGATTGATTTTGATGTAGTTATGGAAATGTTAAAAGCGTTAGTAACAGGAGATTTATCATCAAAAATAACTTTAGGAGTAAGTATAGTATTTATATTGTTATCAATAAAATGCATGTTCTTTGATGAAAAATCAAAAGAAAGAGTAAAAGAAACACAAGGAATATTACTAAAAAATGAAAATGGTCAATTAATGATATCCAAAGAATCAATTGATAATATGGTAAAAAATGCGGTTGCTAGTTTTGATAAAGTAAAACAATGCAATACAAAGATAGATGTAAACAGTGAAAATCAATTAAGAATAACACTATTTTTAGTAGTTGGAGAAAATGTCATAATAAAAGAATTAGCAAGTAGTTTACAGAAAAAAATAAAAGAAGAAGTAAAAAAGATATCAGATTTAGAGGTTGAAGAAGTAAATGTTAAAGTAACAAGTTTACAAGATGGCAAAAAAAGTAAAGAATAGGATGAGAGAAAAATGGAAGGTTTTAAAGAATTTTTATCTAAATATTTAGGAGCAATAATTGGAGTGATAATTGCAATCTTAATATTATGTACAAGATTATATGAACTTATTATAGCAATAGTACTTATAATATTAGGTGCATTTGTTGGAAACTATGTTCAAAAAAACAAAGATGAAGTAAAAGATAAATTAAAACAATTTATAGACAGATTATAATGAGAGGAGGATATGCTAATAATTAGGTTAGCATAAGCTGGAAATAATGAAAAGATCAGCAATTAGAGAACTAACATTTAGATTAATATATAGTTTAGAAATTCAAAAAGTAGATGAGTTAGAAGAACAAGTAGAACTATATATTCAATGTAATGAAATCGAAGAAAATGATGCAAAAGAATATATAAAAGATGCAATTTTAGGAATAAACAAAAATATTGTAGAAATACAAGGGCTAATAGAAAAGAATCTAAAGGCTGATTGGAAAATCGACAGAATATCAAAAATAGATTTAAGTTTATTAAAACTTGCTATATATGAAATAAAATATAAAAATATTCCATATAAAGTAGCAATAAATGAAAGTTTAGAATTAGCAAAAAAATATGGAGAAGAGACATCTAAAAATTTCATAAATGGAATTTTAGCGAGTGTAGTAAAAGAATTAGAAAATCAATAATTTTTGGGGAGAGAAATACTAATGAAATATAATGCAGTAACAGTAACACAATTAAATAAATATCTAAAAGATAGATTTGATGAAGATGAGAACTTAGGAGCAATATTAGTAAAAGGAGAAATCTCCAATTTTAAGAACCATTACACAGGACATCTATATTTTACATTAAAAGACGAAAACTCGTTGATAAAATGTATAATGTTTAAAAGCTATGCTGAAAGGCTAGCTTTTAAACCAAAAGATGGAATGAAGGTAATGGTTTTTGGCTCTGTGTCAGTATTTGAACGAGATGGAGTATATCAAATATATGTAAAAAGCATGATGGAAGATGGAATGGGAGATTTACACGAGCAATTTGAACAGCTAAAAGCCAAACTAGAAGCAGAAGGACTTTTTGATGAATCACATAAAAAGCCAATTCCATTGTATCCTAAAGTAGTAGGAGTATTAACATCGCAAACAGGAGCAGTAATAAGAGATATAATAAATGTATCAACAAGAAGAAATCCAAATGTGTATATACGATTATTACCAGTACCTGTACAAGGTCCTGGTGCAGCAGAAAAAATTGCAGAAAAAATCAAAGTAATGAATGAAAAAAAACTTGCAGATGTGCTTATAATAGGTAGAGGTGGAGGTTCACTGGAAGACCTATGGCCATTTAATGAAGAAATAGTTGCAAGAGCAATATATGATTCAGAACTTCCAATAATTTCAGCAGTAGGTCATGAAACAGATTTTACAATTGCAGATTTTGTTGCGGATTTAAGAGCACCAACACCATCAGCAGCAGCCGAATTAGCAGTACCAGATGTGTATGAGTTAAAACAAAAAATTAACAATTATCAAAATAGATATAGATTAGCACTAAAAAAGAAAATTGAGCTAATGAGGCTAAGATATGAAAAATGCATGAAATCTAGGGTCTTTACAGACCCATTAAGAAAAATTAGAGACATGGATGTTACATTAGATTCATATGTACAAAGATTAGAAAATAAAATGAAAATAATACATAAAGATAGTCAATCAGCATATATTAAGTTAGTGAGCAAATTGGACACGCTAAGTCCATTAAAAACATTAACAAGAGGATATTCTTTAACAGAGAAAGACAACAAAATTGTGAAAAGTGCAAAAGAGTTAAAAAAAGATGATAAAGTAAAATTGAAATTTTCAGATGGCGAAAAAGATGCGATAATTTGCTAATTGATTTGCCAGTTGCACCGATTATTTGCGTTTTAAAATGTGCATTAAAATGTGCAGAAAGGAAGAAGTAATGAAAAAACAACAGACAATATTAACAATTATAATTATTTTAGCATTATTAGGATTAGCTGCATTGGTTGGCTCAACTGTGTATGAAGAAAGAATAAAAGAAAATAAAAAAGCAGTTGAAGCAATAAAAGCTCCAACAGTAAAACAAAACGAAGTAGCAAATACTGAACCAAAAGAGGAGGCACCTACCGAAACTACAGAAGAACCTGAAAAAGATGACTATGTTGGAGAAGAAGAGAAAGAAACTCAAGTAGAAGAAAGCAAAGAAAATGAAACACAAAAAGAAGATAAAGATGCAAAATCAATAGCTCTAGCTAAAAAGGAATGGGGCGATGATGATTCAGCATCATTTAGTATTGAAGAAAAGAAAAATAATAAATATTATGTAGCAGTAAAAAAAGATGCTACTGTTATTCAATGGTATGAAGTTGATACTGAAAATTGGACAATAAGTGAATATTAAAGTAAGGAGAATGGTTAAAAAATGGCAAAAGAAAACTTTGAAGAATCAATGAAAAAATTAGAAACAATTGTTACAGAATTAGAAAATGGAAATTTGAATTTAGACGAGTCTGTGAAAAAATTTGAAGAAGGAATGAAAATTGCAAAACAATGTAACAATATATTAGAAGATGCAGAAAAGAAAATTACAATTCTTTTAGAAGAAGATGGAGAATTAAAAGAAGAAGAATTTGAAACAGAATAAAAAAGGGGAAAAACAATGAATAACTTACAAAAAGCAATCACAAATAAATATTTATATTTACCATTTTTAGTATGGTTTTGTATACAAACATTTAAAGTAATATATGATTTAGTAACAACTAAAAAATTTAACTTTAAAAGAATACTAGGAGCAGGAGGAATGCCAAGTTCACATTCAGCAGTTGTGACATGTTTAGCTACATTAATAGGAAAAAGTGAAGGTGTTGACAGCATTATGTTTGCAATGGCAACGATTTTTGCAATGGTAGTAATGTATGATGCAGCAGGAGTAAGAAGAGCTGCTGGAAAGCAAGCACATTTATTAAATAAAATTGTAGAAACACCAGGACTTACAGGAGTTGAAGTTCAAGAAAGACTTGTAGAAGTATTAGGACATACACCATTGCAAGTTATAGTTGGAGCAGCAATTGGAATTATAGTTGGAATACTTGGTTAATGTATTTTAAGAAAGGAATGAGGTTAAAATGACAGATATTGAAATTGCTGAAAATACAGAACTAAAGAAGATAACAGAAATTGCAAAAGAAATAGATATACCAGAAGATGAAATAGAAGTTTATGGAAAATATAAAGCCAAGATTTCTGATAAATTATATGAAAAGCTAAAAGACAAAGAAAATGGTAAATTGATCTTAGTTACAGCTATGAGCCCTACACCTTTAGGCGAAGGAAAAACAACAATATCAATAGCAATAGCTGATGGATTAAGAAAAATAGGAAAAAAATCAATATTAGCATTAAGAGAACCATCATTAGGACCTGTATTTGGAATAAAAGGAGGAGCAACAGGAGGAGGACATGCCCAAGTTGCACCTATGGAAGATATAAACTTACATTTTACAGGAGACATTCATGCAATAACAGCTGCTAATAATTTATTATCAGCAATGATAGATAATCATATCTATTATGGAAATCAATTAGGAATTGAAAAAGTAGTATGGAAAAGGTGTTTAGACCTAAATGATAGACAATTAAGAAGAGTAAATACAGGATTATCAGGAGAAAAAAATATTATACCTAGAGAAGATGCTTTTGATATAACTGTTGCTTCAGAGGTTATGGCAATTTTGTGTTTGGCAACAGATATTGAGGATTTGAAAAATAGATTAGGAAATATAGTTATAGGATATAACCAGAAAAACAATCCAATATTTGCTAAAGACTTAAAAGCAGAAGGAGCAATGGCAGTTTTACTAAAAGATGCAATAAAACCAAATTTAGTTCAAACACTAGAACATTCACCTGCGATAATACATGGTGGTCCATTTGCAAATATAGCACATGGATGCAATTCAATAATTGCTACAAAAACAGCAATGAAACTAGCCGATTATGCTATTACAGAGGCTGGATTTGGAGCAGACTTAGGTGCAGAAAAATTCTTAGATATAAAGTGCAGACAGGCCAATATTCAACCTAATGTTGTTATATGTGTTGCAACAATAAAAGCTCTAAAATACCATGGTGGAGTTTCAAAAGAACATATCCTTGAAGAAAATATGGAAGCATTAGAAAAAGGAATGAGTAATTTATATAAACATGTTGATAATATAAGAGGAAAGTTTGGACTAAATATAATTGTTGCAATAAATAAATATAATACAGATTCTGAAAAAGAGATAGAGTTTGTACAGAACGAGCTAGAGAAAAGAAAAATAATGTCAAGCGTAGTCGAAAGCTGGGCTAAAGGCGGAGAAGGAGCAATTGATATCTCTAATAAGATTATAGAAGTAGCAGAAAAAGAAACAGAATTTGAATACATGTATAGTTTGAAAGAAACAATCGTGGAAAAAATAAATAATGTAGCAATGAGAATATATGGAGCCAAAGGGGTAATTTATCCAGAAGATGTAACAAAGAAAATAGAAAAAATAGAAGAAATGGGTTATGGAAATCTTCCTATATGTATAGCCAAAACACAATATTCATTATCAGATGATGCTAAAAATTTAGAGTGTGATGAGCCTTTTGAAATCAATGTAAGAGATGTAGAATTAAAAGCAGGAGCTGGCTTTATTGTAGTACTAGCAGGAAAAATAATGACGATGCCAGGATTACCTAAAATCCCTGCGGCAGAGTCAATAGATATTGATGAAAATAGAAAAATTACAGGAATTTTTTAAAAAAACTTGACAACAAAAAGAATAGTGTGTAAAATAAAGCGTATAATAAATAAAAACGAATTGCGTTAGTACAATGCAAAGCTATTAGAAGTAACGAAAAGAGAAAAAGGGTCAGAGGCTGTAAGCCCTTTACGGACAACCTAATAAAGTGAAATACATTGGAGCAATATTAATAAAGTGGAAAGTTTAATTTTCAAGCTGGGTGGCACCGCGGATATGATTCGTCCCTGCATTAGTAATAAATTATTAATGCAGGGGCGAATTTTTGAATTTGATTAGTTTCTGATAGATAACTATGAAAAAGAAAACTAAACAGGCGATGCAAACAACGTAAATTTTTGAAAGGAAAGAGATAGCATGAACGAGTATAGGACACATAATTGTAATGAAATAAGTTTAGAAGATGTAGGAAAAAAAGTAAGAATCGCAGGATGGGTAGAAACAATAAGAGACTTTGGAGGGTTAGTATTTTTAGATATTAGAGATATGTATGGAATAACGCAGGTAGTTACTTCTGGAAAAACAGAAGATGTAGATTTTGCATCACATATTCCAATAGAATCAACTGTTACTGTTTATGGTACAGTACGTAAACGTGATGAAGAAACTATAAATACAAAAATTAAAACAGGACTTGTAGAAATTCGTATAGAAGAAATAAAAGTACTAGGGAAAAGAACAAAAAATCTACCTTTTGAAGTAAATGAAAATCAAGAAGTACGTGAAGATTTAAGACTTCAATATAGATTTTTAGATTTGAGAAGTGAAAGATTAAAAAATAACTTAAAATTAAGAGCAAGTGTTATACAATTTTTAAGAACTCAAATGATAGAACAAGGTTTCTTGGAAGTGCAAACACCAATTTTAACAAGCTCATCACCAGAAGGTGCAAGAGACTATTTAGTTCCAAGCCGTCTACATCCTGGAAAATTCTATGCACTACCACAAGCACCACAACAATTCAAACAATTACTTATGGTATCAGGAATAGATAAATATTTTCAAATAGCACCATGCTTTAGAGATGAAGACGCAAGAGCAGATAGAGCACCAGGAGAATTCTATCAATTAGATATGGAAATGAGTTTTGCTACTCAAGAAGATGTATTCCAAGTAGTTGAGCCAGTAATATATAACACATTTAAAAAATTCTCCGATAAACAAATTTCAGAAGCACCATTTAAAAGGATTACTTACAAAGAAGCAATGCTAAAATATGGCTCAGATAAACCAGATTTAAGAAATCCATTATTTATAATAGACTTATCAGAATTTTTTAATAAATGTACATTTAAGCCATTTATAAATAGAACAGTAAGAGCAATAAAAGTAAATGGACATATGTCAAAAGGATTTCATGAAAAAATGCTTAATTATGCAATGTCAATTGGAATGGGTGGACTTGGATATTTAGAAGTTCAAGAAGATGTGATATTTAAAGGTCCGATAGACAAATTCATTCCAGAAGAATTAAAGAAAAAACTATTAGAAATTGCAGATTTGCAAAAAAATGATACAATTTTCTTTATAGCAGATAATGAAAAAAGAGCAACTGAACTGGCAGGACAAATAAGGACTGAACTTGGTAAAAGACTAAACTTAATTGATAACAATAAGTTTGAATTTTGTTGGATAGTAGATTTTCCAATGTTTGAAATAGATGAACATGATAAAATTCAATTTAGTCACAATCCATTTTCAATGCCTCAAGGTGGATTAGAAGCATTAGAAAATCAAGAACCATTAGATATTTTAGCATATCAATATGATTTAGTATGTAATGGAATAGAGTTATCATCAGGAGCTGTAAGAAATCATGATATTAATATCATGCTAAAAGCGTTTGAAATGGCAGGATATACAGAGGAAGAAGTAAAAACAAAATTCGGAGCTTTATATACAGCATTTCAATTTGGAGCACCACCACATGCAGGAATTGCACCAGGTGTAGACAGAATGTTGATGCTTTTAACAGATTCATATAGCATAAAAGAAGTTATAGCATTTCCACTAAATAGTAAAGCAGAAGATTTGATGATGGGAGCACCAGGAAATGTAAATAAAGATCAACTTAGAGATGTTCATATAAAAATTGACATAAAAAAATAACATGAATAAGAACCTCAAACTTAGAAATACTAATAGTACTTTTAAGAGGAGGTTTTTTTATGTACAATTTTAGAACGGATTTGGCGCTAGAAAGAAGAGATATATATCAAAAAGTAAATAATTTGAAACAGATTGATGGAATTAAAAGCACAGAAGAAGAAATAAATGAAAAACTGAAAGTGACTAGGGTAGAAATTTTAAACAAAAATGGAGAAAAAGCGATAGGAAAGCCAGTCGGAAATTATGTAACGATTGATGTGAAAAAATTGAAACTAGCAGAAGATGAAGACATACAAAAAGCATCAGAAGTGGTAACCAAAGAATTAAAAAAAATAATAAACATTCATACAGACAAACAGGGAGATATTTTAGTAGTAGGATTAGGAAATATCTATGTAACTCCTGATGCTTTAGGACCTAAAGTAATAAATGAGATTGATGTTACAAGACATATAATTAAATATTTACCACAATATGTAGATGAAGGAACAAGACCAGTTAGTGCAATATCACCAGGAGTTCTAGGAACAACAGGAATTGAGACAGTAGAAATTTTAAAAGGAATTGTAGACAACATTCATCCAAAACTATTAATTGTAATTGATGCATTAGCTTCTAGAAGTATAGATAGAATAAGTAGTACAATACAGATTTCTGATACAGGAATAGTACCAGGAGCTGGTGTTGGAAACACCAGGCAAGAGATAAGTCAAACGACATTAGGTATACCTGTAATAGCACTTGGGATTCCTACAGTTGTTGAACTAGCGACTCTTGTTTCTGATGGAATAGACATCTTTATTGATAGACTTCAAGAAAAGGCTGAATCTAATGAATATCTTAATAAGCTTCAGCAAAATGATAAGTATGAAGAAGTTAAAGAAGCTCTTAATGTGGGTGATTATAACATGATTGTTACACCAAAAGAAATTGATGACTTAATTGAAAATATGAAAGATATTGTTGCAAGAGGAATTAATTTCGCAGTGTAAATTAATATTGATTTTTATATAAAAATGTGGTAGTATATTAAATATTATTCGTAATTGTGCGAACAATAGTTGGATGATTCTCGTAAAACAATTGTAAGGAGGAAAGAAAAATGGCATTTTTTAGAAGAAAACGGAAAGGGACTATTGAGAAAAATGTAAAAGTGTCTGATATCTATGTTGTGGCATCAATGATTATTTCGAATCATAACGATGAAAGTGGTGCCGGACCTATGTGTGTTACTATGTACTTTTTAGCAAAATGCGAGGATGGAGATTATTACGAACTGTTTTCTGGTAAAAAACTAGAAATGGAGAACCAATCTGAATATGGCTTTCGGTCGCGGACTTTCAATACTCCGTATGTGGAAAAGGCTGAACCTTTGACTAAGTACTTAATAAATCACAAAAAAGTGATGATTGATATTCAATCCTTGTTTGATTTTATAACGCGGATGAATGTTTTGGATAAGTTAGGAGCTTTTTCAGAAGAAGATGATGATGAAATTTTATAAGAATGCTAAAAGTAAAGGCGAAAACTATTTTTGTTTTTCGCCTTTACTTTTATGAAAGATATCCTACTCTATAAATAAATTTTTAAAAAGTTTAAGCAAACTTTAAGAAACAATTAATAAAAAATATATAGTAAAAATAAAACTATAATGATATAATTAGACCATACGGAAAAGTATGGTCTTAAATTGTATATTGACATAGGAAAAAATAATTAGAAAATCAAAAAGGAAGGGGTGAAGAAATGCCAGAAAGAATAGAAGTAACAAAAATGAAACAAAACTCAAACAATAAAGAATATGTACTAGAAAATGTAAAAAAAGAAGGGGCATTACTAGAATTTGCAAGTGATGAATTAAGAGATAACAAAGAAGTTGTGTTAGAAGCAGTACACAATAATCCAGAAGCACTAGAATTTGCAAGTGATAGATTAAAAGGCGATAGAGAAGTGGTATATGACTCTGTAAGCAAAGTTGGATGGACATATTGCTATGTGCAAGAAAATCTATTAGAAGATAAAGAATTATTGATGGCAGGCTTAAAAATATCTGGTCAAATACTATATTTTGCGGCACCAGATATGAGAGATGATAAAGAAGCAGTGAAAGAGGCAGTAACAAATAAACCAATTATAATAAAATATGCAAGTAATAGATTAAGAGAAGATAAAGAAATTGGATTAGCAGCAATGAATGTAAATAAAAATTGTTATGAATTTTTAGGACCGAATCTAAAAAAAGATGAAGAAATATTAAATATAAAAAACTGCACATAAAAAAAGCGGAATAATCGGTGCAATTTGCACGGAAAAAAAGCGATCTCAAATGTGCAAAAGGGGGAAAAATGAAAATTTTAAGAAAAATTAATAAGGGATTAATATTGACAATAATAGTATTAATTGCATTAGTACTATATTTTAATAACTTAGAAAAGCAAAGAGAGGCAGAAAAAACTGACATAAAAGCAACATGTGAAGAATTTATTAAATTAACAGACAAATACTCCGTATTACCAGAAGATATGCAGATTATTCAGAAAGAAATGCCAGAAGAAAGAGTAAAAAAATATGTTGGAGAGATGAGAGCAGAATTAGAGAAAATAATGATTACTAATACTGAATCAATTAACATACAATCACAAATTCTGGAGGAAAATTTAAGAAATGGTTATAATGAATTAGAAGTAAGAACAAAATTATCAAGGAAAATTCAAAAAATAAGTAGTTATGAATTTGAAGGAAATCAAGTAACAGTCAACTTGAAAGACCAAGTTGAAAGAACAATTAAAGCTACAGATGGAATGGAAGAACACAATGAAAATAGTTCATTTGAAGCAAGTAAAGACCAGATAATATTGAAAAAAGAAAACGGAAAATGGAAGGTAGTATATGCAAACTTACAATTTGATGATACTACTAGATATTATGAAGATAGTATGGAGTTGAGATAGTATGGGAAAAAAAGTGTTGGAATTAAAGAATGTTAGTAAATCATTTGGAAAAAGAAAAATTATAGATAATCTTAATTTAGAAGTAGAAGAAGGCGAAATATATGGCTTTTTAGGACCGAATGGTTCAGGGAAAACAACAACAATTAAAATGATTTTAAGACTTATAAATAGTGATTCTGGAGAAATCAAAGTAAATGGATATGATACTAAAAAACAATTTGAAAAAGCAATGGAATGTATAGGTGCAATAGTAGAGAATCCGGATTTATATAAATATATGTCAGGAATAGACAATTTAAGATTACATGCTAGAATTAGAAATATAGATGAAAAAAGAATTAAAGAAGTTTTAGAATTAGTGGAACTAAAAGGAAGAGAAAAAGATAAAGTTGGCAAATATTCTTTAGGGATGAAACAAAGATTAGGTTTGGCATTAACTTTATTACATAAACCGAAAGTATTAATACTAGATGAACCTACAAATGGTCTAGATCCAGCAGGAATTAAAAAATTAAGAGATATATTAAAAGAAATATCACATAAAGAGGGAGTGGCCGTGTTTGTATCATCACATATATTGTCAGAAATGCAATTAATGTGTGATAGAGTTGCAGTGCTAGATAATGGAAAAATAGTTAAAGTTGAAAAAATTTCAGATACGAATGAAGAAAAAGAAGAGGTCGTTGAGATAAAAGTAAGAAACATAGAAAAAGCGGTAAAAATATTAAAAGAAGAATTCAATTTAGATGTTAAAATAGAAAACAATAAAATTAATATTACAGTACGAACCGAAAAATTGCCAGAAGTAATAAAAAAATTGGCAATCGCAGATACTGAAATACAGTTAGTTATACCAAAAGAACACACATTGGAAGACATATTCTTTGATGCAACAGAAAGGGGAGTAAAGTAATATGAAAATATTTAAATTATTTATAGATGAAAACATAAAAACATGGAAAAAATTTTCTACCAAATTAGCAATGTTTCTTATATTTTTAGCACTAATAGCAGCACTAGGAATGGCAAAAATAACACAGAACTTGGATGCAAAAAATAATGGGCAAACTGTATATTATGAAGAAAATTGGAAAGAAGATGTAGAAGCAGAAATAAAATCATATAAAGAACAACTAAATAACAGTAGTTTATCAGAATTTGAAAAAAAGCAAATAGAAAATGAAATAATAATTGATGAAATAAGAATACAAAAAAATATAAATTCATATTCAACAAACTGGAAAAATACCGTTTTAGGAAATATGAGTTTAGAGATAGATGAAGATTTGCTAGAACTAGTGATAAATGATGATTTTAAAGGCTATATTAATCATGAAAAAGAACAAGCCAAAAAGAAATTAACAAATAAAGAAATTTCACAAGCTGAATATGATGATAATATTTCTATATTAGATTTACGTGAAAAATATCAGATAGGAAATGAAAATACAAATAGTGATTCAATAAGTGCAAAATCATATATACTTGGAAAAATAACAAATGAAAAGAAAAGTATAAGAACAGGATTAAACTATCAAAATAATAAAGTACTAACAGCAGAAGAAAAAAGAAAATATGAAGATGATATAAAGATTAACATATATAAATTAGAAAATAACATTTTAGATGATGAAGGGTATTCGACTGATACAAATTATAGAAAACTATTTGAGTCAATCGCACCAAGTTTTGTTATGACATTAACTGCAATATTTGCAATTATAATAGCAGGTGGAGCAATTTCAGCAGAAGTTTCAACAGGAACAATAAAGTTTTGGGCATTAACGCCAAATAAAAGATGGAAAATACTTACTGCAAAGATTTTATCATTGTTATTTTATTTAATAATAATAACATTAATAATGTCAATATTAAGTATAATACTAGCAAATGTATTTTTTAATACATCAGGATATGAATATTTGTTTATGAAAGACGGAAATGTTCAAAAAATCGGAAATACATTATTCACGATAGAATACTATTTTGTGAAATTAATACCGGTAATAATATTTGCCATATTAGCTTTAATGCTTTCAACAATAACAAGAAATACATCACTCTCAATAGGTTTGAGTCTCGCAACATATATGGGAAACAGTATTGTAATGGTTATAATAGATTCATACATTAAAAAAGATTGGGTAAAACTAATTCCATTTAATAACTTGAATATTGCAGAAAAAGTATTCCCTAATTTTACAAGTATGTTATCAATGGGATTTGATACACAAATAACTACTAGCTTATCATTTGCTCTTACAGTATTAGCAGTTTGCACAGTACTTATGCTAGTAACAATGTATGATAGTTTTAATAAAAGAGATATTATTTAAAATTTTTCAACAGAAATTTGTTACAAGTTAATGAATTGTTAGAAATTAATTACAAGAGCCATATAACTATAAGCTTTTCTTTACATGTCTCGGCTTATTACGAAATTTAAGAACTTCTAAATTATTTTATGGGTCCTTTCCACTATCGTGAACTCTTACCATAAAATTGCATAGAATTTCTAAAATTTCTCTATGCACATTCGCCATTTCATTCAAAGCTTATAGTTATATGGCTCTTGAAAAAATAATAAAAAAAAATTAACTTGTAACAAATTTGAGAAAATTTTACCAAAATTATTGCAAATATAAGCAAAAAATAGTATAATATAAAAGGCAAAAAAATAATATATTATATATATAAACTAACAGGAGATAATTTTAAAAGAAAAGAGAGAGGTAAAAAATGGAGTATTTGTATATACTAAAGCAAGTTTTAGTTTATGTTTTAACAGCATATTGGTGTTATCAAACAGTAATAAGTTTGTGTTCATTAATAAAGTTAAAAGATAAACCATATTTAACAAATAAGAATCATAAATTTATGGCAATAGTACCAGCACACAATGAAGAAATGGTAGTATCCAATTTAATAGAGAGCTTAAAAAATCAAACATATGATAAAAATTTATATGATATATATGTAATTGCAGATAACTGTACTGACAACACAGCAGAAGTAGCAAGAAAAGCAGGAGCAATAGTATTTGAAAGATTTGATCCAGCTCACAAAACAAAAGGATATGCATTACAATGGTTCTTAAAACAAAAGATAGAAGAAAATGCAGATTATGATGCATTCTTTGTATTTGATGCAGACAATATAGTAGATAAAGACTTTATAGTAAACATGAATAAAAAATTATGTCAAGGAGAAGATGTTGTTCAAGGATATAGAGATATTAAAAATCCAACAGACAACTGGATAACAGCAGGATATGCATTATTCTACTGGACAATGCATAGACTATATCATTTAGCAAGATACAATGTAGGTTTATCAACATTATTAAATGGAACAGGATTTATGGTAAGATTTGATGTTGTAAAGCCAAATGGTTGGCAGACAGAAACATTAACAGAAGACATTGAGTTTTCATTAAAAAGAATAATTCAGGGAAAAAAATTAGGATGGGCAACAGATGCAATAGTTTATGATGAACAACCAACATCATTTAAACAATCTTGGTCACAAAGAAGCAGATGGACAGTTGGACATATGCAATGTATGAAAAGATATACAGGTGAATTATTTAATAGTGTAAAAGAGAAAAAGTCTTTAGTAACATTTGATGGATTTTTATATATTGTTGGAACAACACCAATGTTAATAATAACAATGTTAGTATTAGGAATTAATTGCGCAATGTATGCTGCACAGTCAATGACAAATATAGAATTTGTATTAAATATCTTAAGATATTTAGTACCAACACTATTTTTGCCAATAGGAACTGCAATCCTTGCAATGACATTAGATAGAAAACCAATAAAACCAATGTTAAAAGGATTATTATATTATCCATTATTTATGGGAACTTGGGTTATAATAAATATAAAATGTTTATTCAAGAGAGAAACAACATGGGAAAAGATAGAACATGTTAGAGATATAAAAATTGCTGAAGTGGAGGAAATTCCAGAAAAAATCTAGATTAATAAATAAGAGGCACGATGAGTCGTGCCTTTAACTCAGTACGGAGTGAACTAAATTAAAGCAATTTGAGTATGAAAAGGAGTAAAATATGTCATTTGAAAAAGTAAAAGTTTATGCATTTGTCGGGCCATCAGGAACAGGAAAAAGTTATAGGGCTCAAATGGTTGCAAGTGAAAAAGGAATACATTTTATAATAGATGATGGATTATTAATAAAAGACAATGAAATAATTGCTGGAGAATCTGCAAAAAAAGCACCTACTAAAATTGAAACAGTAAAACATGCATTATTTTATGAAGATGCAGAAAAAAAGCCAATAGAAAAAGCTATAAAAAAATATAAACCAGCAAAAATTTTGATATTGGGTACATCTGATGGAATGGTACAAAAAATAGCTGCAAATTTAGGGTTACCAGAAGTATCTGATACAACATATATAAACCAAGTAGCAACAGAAGAAGAAATGCAAACAGCAAGACATATACGAGTTACAGAAGGAAAACATGTAATACCTGTGCCTACTTTTGAATTAAAAAAAGATTTTTCAGGATATTTGCTAGACCCACTACAAATTTTTAAATCTAAAGGAATAGGACAAAAACCATATATATCAGAAAAAACAATAATGAGACCAACATTTAGTTATTTAGGAAAATTTACAATTTCAGATACCGTATTTAGGCAAATAATTGAATTTCTTGCTACTAAAATGCCAGAAATATATAAAGTAGTAAGAACAAGAGTATCAAGTTCTGAAATAGGAACTAGTATTTATATGGAAGTAGTAGTAATGTATGGATGCAATATTCAAGAAACATTAAAAGAATTTAAAGAAAAAGCAAGAAGAGAAATAGAAAATTTAACAGCAATGAATGTAATATCTTTAGATGTGGTTGCTAAAAATATATATGTTCCAGGTAGTGACTAAAATTGATAAGAAAGAGGTAGCAAAAGATGATATTTAAACAAATAATAAGAGCAATAGTAAGAGGAGCCTTACGTTTATACTTTATAGTATTTCATAGAGTAAAAGTTATGGGGACTGAAAATATTCCAAAGGACAAAAAAGAGCCATTAATTTATTGTGGAAATCATAGAACATATAATGACCCACCATTAATGGTAGTTACAGCTAAAAGGCATGTAAGATTTTTAGCAAAAGAAGAACTACGTAAAAATCCATTTTTTGCATTCTTAGGTGTTGTATTTGATGGAATATATGTTAAAAGAGATTCAAAAGATATATCAGCATTAAAAACAACACTTAAAGCATTAAAAAATGGCGAAAGCATAGCACTATTTCCAGAAGGTACTAGAAATGGAGTAGAAAAAGGAGAAAAATCAAAAGACGGAGCAGCATTTTTTGCGGTAAAAACAGGAGCTAGAGTTATTCCAGTAGGAATAACTGGTGGAGAAAAAGCTTTTGATAAAATGACAATAAGATATGGAGAACCAATGGACTTCAGTAATAGAAGTAAAGATGAATTAGACGAAATTACAGAAGAAATAATGAAAAAAATAATAGAATTAGCAAAGTAAAAAAGGGAGAGAAAAAGAAAATGAATAATCAAAAAATAAGAAACATTGCAATAATTGCACACGTAGACCATGGAAAAACAACATTAGTAGATGCTTTATTAAGACAAAGCCATGTATTTAGAGAAAATGAACAAGTAGCAGAAAGAGTAATGGACTCTAATGACCAAGAAAAAGAAAGAGGAATAACAATACTTGCTAAAAATACAGCAGTAATGTTTAATGGAGTAAAAATTAATATAGTTGATACACCTGGACATGCTGATTTTGGTGGAGAAGTAGAAAGAGTATTAAAAACAGTTGATGGAGTACTTTTGTTAGTTGATGCATTTGAAGGAGCAATGCCTCAAACAAGAGAAGTATTAAAAAAATCATTAGCAATGAATTTACAACCAATTGTAGTAATAAATAAAATTGATAGACCAGGAGCAGAACCACAAAAAGTATTAGATCAAGTAATGGAACTATTTATAGAACTAGATGCAAATGATGATCAACTAGATTTCCCAGTAGTATATGCATCAGCTAAAAATGGTACTGCTAAATTAAATTTAGAAGACCCAGATGGAGATTTAACATGTTTATTTGAAACAATAATAAATACAATAAAAGCACCTGACTGTGATGAAGAAGGACCAGCTCAAATGTTAGTTTCTAATATAGACTATGATGATTATGTAGGAAGAATTGCTGTAGGAAGACTAGAAAGAGGAACAATAAAAGTTGGTATGCCTGTAAGCATATGCGAAAAAGATGATAAAATATCACAAGGAAGAATAGCAAAAGTTTATACACATATGGGATTAAAGAAAGTTGAAGTTGATGAAGTATCAGCAGGAGATATTATAGAAGTTTCTGGTATTCCAAATATTCACATAGGTGATACAATTTGTGATTTCAATAATCCAGAAAAAATACCATTTGTCGATATTGATGAACCAACAGTATCTATGACATTTAGTGTAAACAACGGACCATTCGCAGGTAGAGAAGGACAATTTATCACATCAAGACATTTAAGAGATAGACTATTCAAAGAATTAGACAGAAATGTAAGCTTAAGAGTTGAAGAAACAGCATCACCTGATTCATTTGTAGTATCAGGAAGAGGAGAACTACATTTATCAGTATTAATTGAAACAATGAGAAGAGAAGGATATGAGCTACTAGTATCAAGGCCAAAAGTAATTATAAAAGAAATTGATGGTGTAAAATGTGAACCAATTGAAAGACTAGTCGTAAATATTCCAGATGATTCAGTAGGAACAGTAATTGAAAAATTAGGTAGAAGAAAAGCTGAAATGGTTAATATGGAACCAGCAGAAGTTGGACATACAAAAATAGAATTCAAGATTCCAGCAAGAGGCTTAATAGGATATAGAACAGAATTCCTTACAGATACAAAGGGAGAAGGAGTTATGAACAGCATATTTGATTCATATGAACCATTTAAAGGAGAAGTTGTTGCACGTGTTAGAGGAACAATTGTTGCATTTGAAAATGGAACATCAATAACATATGGTTTATATAATGCTCAAGACAAAGGTGAATTATTCATTGGTCCTGGTGTTGACGTATATGAGGGAATGATAGTAGGATTAAATTCAAGAAGTGAAGACTTAGCTATAAATGTATGTAAAGAAAAACATTTAACAAATACAAGAGCTTCTGGTTCTGATGATGCCTTAAGATTAGTGCCACCAATCCAAATGTCACTTGAAAAAGCTATTGAATTCATTCAAGATGATGAACTTGTTGAAGTTACACCAAAATCAATTAGATTAAGAAAGAAAATACTAGATAACAAAGAAAGAGAAAGAGCAGCAAGAAATGCTAACAAAGCATAATTAATAATATGCCAGTACATTATTAAACATAGGTACTGGCATTAATTTTAATAGTAAGAAGTCCAAAAATTATGCTTTGCGGGAAGGAATGAAATATAAAATGAATAAAGAAGAATTAGAAAAAATAAAACAAAAAGCATTAGAAGAGCATATTCCAATAATTATGGATGATACATTAGAAGTAGTGGATAGAATTTTAAAAGAAGTACAACCTAAAAGAATTTTGGAAATCGGGACAGCAGTTGGATATTCTGCAATGTGTTTTTCTGAATATTTACAAGGAGATGGAAAAATAGATACAATTGAAAGAGATGAGGAAAGAATTGCAGAAGCAAAAGTTAATATAAAAAATGTTGGTGTAGAAGACAAAATAAACATATATGAAGGAGATGCAGTAGAAATATTACCAACTTTAAATGATAAATATGATGTTGTATTTATAGATGCTGCAAAAGGAAAATATCCATTTTTCTTAAAAGAAGCATTAAGAATGATAAAACCAACAGGAGTAATACTTGCTGATAACATATTGTATAAAGGATATGTTATGAGTGATTATAACAAACATAAACAACGTACAGCTGTTAGAAATTTGCGTGAATATATAAAAGAGGTTACAGAAAATCCTAATATTGAAACTGAAATATTAGAAGTTGGAGATGGACTTGCTGTAAGTAAAATAATATAAAAATAAAACCACCTGAGAAATGACTCAGGTGGTTTTGTCAATGCTTTATTAAGATTTCTTTACTTTTTTGATAACAAACATAGGCTCCACCAATCCAGATTCATCCTGATCATAATCAGGATAATAGTATTTGATGTGAACTTTGGATTTATCAAAAGCAAATACTGCATTCCAACGATCGTTTCGATGTTGTTTGTATTTGTCATGATTCGCAGGTTCATAGTTTGCCTGTGCAATTGTTGTTACCTGGATTTCCGAAAATATCTTTCGAAGGGTATCAAGTTTATCGATAAGTTCATATGAACTGTGGAAAGCCTGATAACCATGAGTTTTAGGCTGTGATATATAATCTTTGCCCAAAATTGATAGACCTGGAATAATAGTTTTTTTATCAGGGAGCAAAATGTTTGGATGTTCTTCCTGAGAAAAATCACTTTTGGTTACCAATTTATCTGGACCAGCTAGGTTGACAGCAATTGGAAATTCCTTTCTAGTATTGAGATATGAAAAGTGTTTCATTGTTTCTGAAACAATTTTATATTCATATCCCAATGTTTCTTGAGTTTCTGGTTCTAAAAGAACTATCTTAGAAGCTAGCAAATCTCTGATTTCGGGAGAACGTCCTTCATCAAAGATTCTCTCACAACGTTTATATATTTCGCTAATAGCACTTTTAAAGCGTTGTGAAGAATAGAAACTAATTTCAGGATACTTTCTGGATATCAAATTATAACATTCTGTAGTGATTTTTGTTTGCATATCCATATAAAGTTCATCAGTTTTCCGAATTTGAGCTGATTCATATAACTGAGAACCAAGCTGTAAGATAAGGAAATCATCAGAGTCAAAATTCTCCAAAATCTTTAGACTAAATAGTTCCAAAAACTCAGATGTAGTTGTTGCTGTGTAGATAGCATCTCTAAAAAGATCTCCTAACAGTTTTTCTTCTTTTGTCAGTGACATATGTAAACTCCTTTCATACATTGACAAATATTTGGTTACATAAATATTATATCATATGATGAAAAATAAAGCAAATAATCGGAACTTATAAAAAAGTAGATTTTATTTTTGAAAATTATTGACATTCAATTATAAATATGGTATTATAATTACTGTCAGTTAGATATGCGGATGTGGCGGAACTGGCAGACGCGCTGGTCTTAGGAACCAGTGTCATCGACGTGGGGGTTCAAGTCCCTTCATCCGCACCAATGACGTATCTGTTCGAACTAATAGAACAGATAGATACAAAAATCAATCAGAAAATATAATCTGGTTGATTTTTTTGTTGTCTAAAAACAATATTAAAATCATCCAAGCGAAAGGATGGTGTATAAATTGAAAATAATTAAACAAGAATTAATACAAAGGTTTACACTAATAACTTGATTAAAGTAACATAATGTGATATAATAAAAATGGATTTTATAAAAAATTATATAAAAGGAGGTATACACATGAAATATGTTGTGTACTCACGGTTCAAAACAGAAGTCCCATATTCAAAAACTATCTGTGATAATGAGGAGACATTAGCAACAACTATTCAGTATTTGCGGATTGACCTTGTAACATCAAGTGTACATGAAAATGTTGAAATCAGAGTTTTTCCTTATTTTGAAGAGGGACAGATGGTATTAAACATTAAAACTCTGCAAACAAGAATTGTAAAAGCAGTTATGGCTCTTGAGAAAGGAAAATTGGTTGTATACAACAACGATTGTCCAGATGAAGCTGAACTTCAAGAACAGGGATATGTGTCAATAATTCCTGAGGAATGGAACATCAGGGATTGTGTGCCAGTAAATTCGAAAGAAGCACGAAAAGAGGGATTTCAGTTTGGAACTGAAATGGGTGTGCATCCTAAATATTCAGAAATGCAGGCCCGCGAAATGGGAATGTAGTAAGATTTCCAATATTTATAGAAAGAAGCTGAGTCATAGTGATTCAGCTTCTTTTGGGTATAAATTGGAATCATGCTTATTGTAGGAGTAGTACTAATATTTATAGCTGGAGTTATATTGGAAATAGAATTATGGGAAAGCCGAGTTATTGCTAACTGTGTAATATTTGGTATTCTTCTTTTTATAGTAACAGAATATAAAAGGAAAAAAAGAAAATAATACTCATAAAAAGTACTTTATGCCAATGGTTGGAATGGAAAACTTTAAAAGTTTTCTGCATCAGCTTTTTTTGTAATATTTAAATAAAATATTGAAAAATGGAAATAATATTGATAAAATGTGTCTAGCAATAAATTGCATAAAATGTAATTTAAAGCAAAATTTTGCAAGCCAGAATTGGCAGAAATGGAGGTCTTTCAATGGAAAGAAAAATTAGAGTAGTTCAATATGGAGTAGGCAAAATGAGTTTATACACAATGAGATATGTGTATGAAAAAGGAGCAGAAATAGTAGGAGCTATTGATGTAAATCCAAATGTAATAGGAAAAGATATAGGGGAAATATTAGGAACAGAAAATAAAGGTGTAACAGTAACAAGTGCAGAAAATGCAAGAGAAATGTTACAAGAAGTAAAACCAGATATAGCAATAGTAACAACGATGAGTTTAATAAAAGACTTAGAAAATCCATTAATGTTATGTGCTGAATTAGGAATAAATGCAATTACAACATGTGAAGAAGCATTCTATCCAGAAAATTCAAATCCAATATTAACTAAAAAAATAGATGAATTGGCAAAGAAAAATAATTGTACAATCACAGGAAGTGGATACCAAGACATATATTGGGGACAATTAATTTCATCAATAGCAGGTTCAACACAAAAGATAACAAAAATAAAAGGAAGTTCAAGTTATAATGTAGAAGAATATGGAATAGCACTTGCTAAGGCACATGGAGCAGGACTTACATTAGAAGCATTTGATAAAGAAGTAGCATCAGTTGATAAAATAAGTGATGAAGAAAGACAAAAAATAATAGAAAGTGGAGAGTATTTACCATCATATATGTGGAATGTAAATGGATGGCTTTGTGAAAAATTAGGCTTAACAGTAAAATCACAGAAACAAAAATGTGTGCCACAAACATATAAAGAAGATTTATATTCTTCAACATTAGGGATGACAGTAAAAGCAGGAGATGCAACAGGAATGAGTGCTGTTGTTACAACAGAAACAGAAGAAGGAATTATAATAGAAAGTGAATGCATAGGAAAAGTATATGCACCAGATGAATTTGATAAAAATGAATGGACTGTATATGGAGAGCCAGATACAACAATAGTTGTAGCAAAACCAGCAACAGTGGAGCTAACTTGTGCTTCTGTAGTAAACAGAATTCCAGATGTTATAAATTCTAAACCAGGATATGTTCCAACATGCGAGTTTGGAGAATTAACATTTAAAGTAAAACCATTAAATGAGTATGTGAAATAATTAAGAACAAGGCTTAATGTGAGGCAAATCACACTATGCCTTGTTTTTTATATAATAGAAAAGTGATACTTTCCTATTATATAAAAAGCTACAATTGTTAGCAACTTGAGATTTTCTCCTTTTAGTCGAAAACTTAAATTGGGCGAGAACAAATCAAAGAAAAATTTTCAATTTTTCTTATTTGTTTTATGATATTTCTGATATCTATAACAAGCAAACGGCATCTTATGAAATAAATCTTGAAAAAATTAATATATAGATATATAATGTGATTATAAAATGAAAAGGAGGCAATTATATGGAAGAAAAAGAATATGGACTAGTTCTAGCAGGAGGAGGAACTAAAGGAGCATATGAAGTCGGAATATGGAAAGCTTTAAAAGAGATGAACATAAATATAACAGCAATAGTAGGGGCTTCAATTGGGGCATTAAATGGAGCGTTGTTTTTACAAGATGACTTTATGGCAACAGAAAAAATGTATGAAAATATAAAAATAGATAATATAATGAATGTAAACGGAATTGATGCTAATAAAAACATATTTGATTTATCTAATATATTTAATCTTGCGGCAGATTACACAAAACAAAAAGGAATTGACAATACACCACTTAGAGAAATGATAAGAAAATATGTTGATATGGACAAACTATATAATTCACCAATTGATTTTGGATTAGTAACATATTCGGTTAAAAATAAGGAACCTTTGCAAGTGTTCAAAAATGACATTCCGAGAGAACAAATGGAAAATTATTTACTTGCAAGTTCATGTTTTCCTATTTTCAAGCCACAGATAATAAATGGAGAAGAGTACTTTGATGGCGGATTATATGATAATATACCATCAAATATGTTGATAGAAAAAGGATATAAAAATATCATAATTGCAGATATTGCAGGAGTAGGATTCAGCAAAAAAACAATAAATAAAGATGTATACATAAAAGTGATTTCATCTTCAGATGATTTGGGCGGAACATTTGATTTTAACCATGAGAGAATAATAAATAATATAAAAATGGGTTATTTAGATACAATGAGAAGCTTTAATAAATTGCAGGGACATATTTATTATTTTAAACCAGAAGAATTTGCAAAGATGCTTGAAATATTTAATTTACAAACAATTTATGGACTAGAATATGCTGCTCAAATGTACAAAATGTATAAATATAGAGAATATATATTTGAAGAATTTATAGCAGAATTACAAGAAAGACATCAAGATGCAGAAAAACAATATCAAAAAATAAAAACCTCAAATTTAATACAAATAGGTAAAAAATTAAATACTTTATTTGATAAAGGATTAGGAATATGTATAGCAAAAGATTTGTATTTAGATAGACCAGCTTCAAAAGTCTCAAAATATCTGTTAAATTTCTTAAAAGATTATGTTGTAGCAGCAAAAGCCTTAATAGAACTAAAAAATTACATGGAGTAAAATTGACAAAACAGATGGTAAGAGCTATAATGAGTTTGTAACTTATAAAAATAAATTGCTTAAGGAGGATTCACATGCAGAATCGCAAGGAGTATTACCCATTCTTTTTTTACTTAAAAAATAGTACAAAGTATTTTTTAATAATAAAAAGAGCGAAGCGGCTTGAAGTCACGATTGTAAGACCAGGTGAAACAATTTCAATTCAATGCATGGATATTGATGATGGAAAAGTTGAAATCTCGATTCTTGAAAATGCGAAGATGAGATGCAGTTTTTTTGTACAAAACGGATATGCAGTTGAAATGAAAGAAAAAATGGCATACTATTCAGATACTGAACGAATTGCACCAATCTTGATCAGAAATTGTGTAGAGATAAAGTCCTATGGGTGAAGAAACATACTTTAAGTGAAAATCAAAAGCATGACGAAGTCGTAATAACTAAGCCATGCTTTTGGAATATATATAACAAAAGAGAAAGGAGATGAAATAAATGATTTTAGAATTTTTAAAAAAATATGAAAAAGAATCAATAATAATATCAATATTATTGTTGTTAGTTGCAATATTTTTAATAGCAAAACCAGGTATAGCATTATCAACAGCAGTAATATTATTTGCAGTAGTATTTATAGTAGATGGAATTATAAATGTAGTAGCATACATAATGGAAGAACAACAAATAAGAGCATTTAGTAGTGAATTAATCATTGGAATTCTATTGGTAATATTAGGACTTATAATATTATTCAATCAACCACTTTTCATATCTATGCTTCCAATAATGATTGGAACTTGGATATTTATAAAAAGTATTATGAAATTCCAATTAGCTATAAATTTAAAATCTGCAATAGCTGAAAAATGGGGATTATTAGTAGTATCTTCAATATTAATGTGTATACTAGGAATTTTAATAATTGCAAATCCATTTGAAGCAATTGTAACATTAACAAGATTTATTGGAATTATGATGCTAATTGTTGAAATCTTAAATATATGTGAAAGTGCATATTTCTTGATTCAAACAAAAGATAGTTTTCAATAGAAAATGAGAAAAATATAATTATGCATAAAAATATGCATAGTTATATTTTTTCTTGCTTTTTTATGAAACATATAGTAAAATAAATGGGACGGAAAAAAAGCGTTTTCAAGTGTGCAAAATTGCACGGAAAAAAAGCGATCTCAGGTGTGCAAAATTGCACGGAAAAAAAGCGATCTCACGTGTGCAATGCACCGAAAAAAAGCGATCTCAAATGTGCAAAAGAAAGGGCGATAAAAATTGAAAAATTGCATAGGAATTTTAGTATCATATTTATATATAGCATTAGTAATAATAGGTGCAAAGGCATTTGAAAAGAAGGGAAAAGAATCAAGTAGAAAATTCATACATATTATGCTAGGAAATTGGTGGTTTATAGCAATGTACTACTTTACAAATGTATGGTTTGCAGCATTTGTACCAGCAACATTTGTAATAATAAATTACTTATCATATAAAAAAGATATAATAAAAGTAATGGAAAGAGAAAAACAAGATGGGTTGGGAACAGTATATTATGCAATTTCACTCTTTATATTAGTAATAGTTTCATTTGGAATATATGAAGTGCCATCATTAGGCTTGATTCCAAATTTGATTATGGCATATGGTGATGGATTAGCTGGACTATTGGGAAGAATGATTAAAAGTAAAAAATATAAACTAAGTGATACTAAAAAATCAGTAGCAGGGTCTGTTACAATGTTTGCAATATCAACAATTTTAATTGGTGGATATTTGGCATTTTGGCACACAGGTGAATTTTGGGCAACACCACATTGGCCATTAGTGTCAGTTTTGATGGGATTTGTAATTACTGCAATTGAAGCCATTTCAGCCAAAGGAACAGATAATATTACAGTGCCACTTGGAACACTATGTATGTTATTATTGATAGGATAGAGGATATATGAAAGAAAAAGATGATAAAATTTTACTAGCACAAGTATCAGATAAAATTGAGATGTGCGAAAATAAAAACAAAATTGAATATACAGATTTTTTAGACTTAGCTCAAATTGAATTAGTGCAAAACTATATTGACAAATTGAAAATAGAAAATTATATGAGCTACGGAGGGTTTGAACAAGCAGAAAGAAAAATGTTTGTTATTTACCCTGAAAAATTTAATTCTACAGTTGTAGAGAAGAATTTAGCAAGTATTGTTAAAATTGTAAGAATACAACTACCAGATGAATTGAAAGGAAAATACACACATAGAGATTATCTTGGAGCAGTTATAAAACTTGGAGTAAAAGGAGAAAAATTTGATATATCAGGTGCAAAGTTTGTCGGATATAACATAGATGGATTATTAATTGAGAAAATTGATAATTTAAGAACAGTAGAAGTTAGAAGAGAAGAAAGAGATATAATTGTTTCATCGTTAAGGCTGGATAATGTTATATCAGAACTTGCGAGATGTTCAAGAAATAAAGCATTAGATATCATAAATATGGAAAGAGTATTTGTGAATTTTCAATGTGAAACTAAGAAAACAAAACAGATAAAAACAGGAGATATGGTTACAATTCGTGGAAAAGGCAGATTTTACATTAAAGAATTAGTTGGACAAACTAAAAGTGGAAGAGTTATAGTAAAAATAGAAAAATTTGTATAAAATAAGACAGCTTTTCAAAAGTTAAAGAAAAGCTGTTTTTAAAGGAGAGAGAGGAAAAATTCATTAAGAATTATTCTCTACTCAATTATCATATTTAGTCATGATATAAGCATCTTGAGTATTATTGTAATATTTTTTTCTAATTCCTAAATTTTTAAAACCAAATTTTTCATACAAATGGATTGCTGGTTCATTTTTTGTATTAACTTCTAATGTAAAAGTTTTTAAGTTAAGTTCGGAGCATATATCAATTAAAGACTCAAGCAATTCTCCACCAATACCTCGACCACGACAAGACTTTTTTACTACAATGTTGTTAAGAGTTGCTTCATCAAGGCAAACAGAAATCCCTGCAAAGCCAACAACTTGATTTGCTTCTTTGGCTATAATATATGTTGTGTTAGGATTCTCAAGTTCTTGCTTTAAAACATTATAACTCCAAAAATTATCAAAATCAGAATATAAGGTATCTTTCATACCTTCCAAATCTTTTAAAGTCATTTCAGTAATCTCCATTATGCATCACTCCTTTTTTTTCTTTTCTTCAAGAGCTCTTTCAGCTTGAGATTTTCTAAGATATAAAGGCATAACAGAAGGTTTTTGACCACTTATATAAGAAATATATCCTGCAATTCCAAGTGAATAGCTATTCAAATTGTTTTTGTCTGTGAATATGCAATTATGAATATCAGATTCAATTAAATCTTTATTAAGAATTGCACCGTCCCCGACAAAATAAATAGGAGTATTTGCATATATTTGAGAGCTTAATGTTGAAATAGCATCACTAATGTTTTTAAAATCAAGTGCTCCTACTTGAAAGATTTGGTTTTCTTTATGTTCAAACAATCCATAATAAACATTACCATTTTTTGCATCTATTAAAGAACAAATAAATCCATCTTGATTAACATTGTAAGCAAGAGATTCTAATGCACTTATACCAATACATGGAATATTTAATGAATCTTGAAATGCAAGAACCGTACCAACTCCAATACGAATTCCAGTAAAAGAACCGGGTCCTTTATCACAAACAATTAAATCGATATCATGCAAAGTAAGACCAGCTTCTTGCAAAGCTTGTTCGATAACAGGCATTATTTTTTCAGAATGATTTCTTGCATCATTTACTATTATTTCTTTTATACAACTTTTATCTTCTAAAATTGCAACAGTACATAAATTACTGGCAGTATCTATACTTAAAATTTTCATTGTAACTCTTCCTTTATAAAGTATTTATGCTATTATACTATACTTTGTGAAAATTTACAAGTGCACATCTGAGATCGCTTTTTTTCCGTGCATTGCACATCTGAGATCGCTTTTTTTCCGTGCAATTCATGAAATATAAAATCCCTCAGCCGAAGCAGAGAGATTGTTATTTTAATATTTTATAAAAACTATAAAGTTAGCAACAACAACATTTTTTCTTTTTATCGCTTTTTTTGCAGCATATTAAAGCTATTAATGAAATTACAGCTAAAATCCCTAAAGTAATTATTAATGATATGACAGCACCGACGCCTAATATAGCGACAAAGTCAGTAAGAGCTGTAACAAGAGCACCGATAAAGAATGTTAAAGCAAATACTACTACTGCAAATATTAGCCATAAACATGAGCAGTCTTTCTTTTTAGTTTCTTTTTTACAATATATTTCAACTTGTGGTTCCATAATTTAGCACCTCCAGTACTACTATATAATATGACAATTTTCGACATTTGTTACAGCATTTTGTGCACGAAAAAAAAGCGATCTCACGTGTGCAGTGCACGGAAAAAAAGCGGAATAATCTGTGCAAAAAGTATTGACAAAATTAGATTACATGTGTAAACTAATAATAAGATTACAAATGTAACCGCATTTTGATGAGATTAGAGAATATTTAGGAGGGAATGTCATGAACGAACAATATGAAATAACAGAAGCTGAGTTAGAAATAATGCAAGCATTGTGGAAAAATAAAAGAGGCAATTTAACAACAATAATGGAAGAATTAAGTAAAAAAAGCAAAACTGAGGAAAAAAACAAAAATACAATAAAAACACTAATACATAGGTTAATACAAAAAGGAGCAATAGAATCGCAAAAAGTAAATAATAAAGAAGTTGAATATATTCCAAAAATAAATGAGAAAAAGTTTATAGCCAAAGAAAGCAATAGCTTTTTAAATAAATTTTTTAATGGAAATACTGAAAAATTATTATTAAATTTTGTAGAAAACAAAAAAGTAACAAAAAACGAATTACAAAAACTAATAGATATATTAGAACAAGATGAGGAGTAATTGAAAGGGGAAAATGTATGATTAATTTTGTTTTAAACTATATAAATCCAATATTTTACAAAATATTATATATGAGTATAATTGGGATATTTGTTGGTGCATTCATATTGTTGGTGCGAAAGATATTAGATAAAAAAATATCTCCAAAATGGAAATGTATTATTTGGATATTACTTATGGTTGAACTTGTAGTTCCAATTAAATTTACAATTCCATATAAGTATAAAAATACAGAAATAATGAGCATATCCGGATTAGCAGAACCAATTCAAAATATTTCGAGTTATAATCAAACAACCAATGATGAAGAAATAACAGTAAAAAAAGCAGAAAACAATACTGATTCGATTATACAGAACAATACAGAGGATAAAAAACAAGAAGAAAATAAAAATATATGTGTAAATTTAATATTACCACTTTTGTGGATTGCTGGAATTTTAATTAACTTAGTATTTATAATATTTGGAGAACGAAATATAAAAAAGAATATAAAAGGAAAAAAATATATAGATAAAAACCTAAAAAATTTGCTAGAAGAATGTAAAGCAAAACTACATATAAAAAACAATGTAGAAATCATGTTACAAGAGTTCAAAAAAACACCATCAATAATTGGAGTATTTAAACCCAAAATTCTTATAACTCAAGAATTTTTAGGTCAAGATGAAAAAACGAAAAAATATATTATAATGCATGAATTGTCACACTATAAAAGAAAAGACTCATTATTTAATTATGTGTTACTTATTATAACAGTAATACATTGGTTCAACCCATTTGTGTGGATATTTTTCAAAAAGATAAGACAAGATATAGAACTTGCAACAGATGAAATGGTATTAGAAAAATTACAAAAAAACGAGAAAAAAGAATATGGAATGACATTAATAAATTCCTTGCAAATATTTCAAGAAGAGCCATATACAGCAAAATTATTGTGTGTTACAGATGATAACAAAAATATGGAGAGAAGAATAAAAATGGTAAAATTATCAGATAAATTTAGTAAAAACAAAATTTTAATATGTGTAATATCATTAATTGTAATAGTTTTAGGAATATTATTATTTTTTACACAAAGCAATCAATATAATTCTACAAAAACGAAAGATGAGACAATTCAAAAAGATGAAACACCTAAATACGAATTTAGAACATTTAAACCATCATTCAAATCGACAAGTGATAGTGACTATGATGATTATGACTTTACACAAGATATGACATATATGGACAAAATATATTATAAAAAAATAAATACATATAATGAATATGAAAAAGAAAAAGCAATGTGGAAAGATATTATTGATATGACCGAATCTGATTTTAAAGATAATTTTATGGTTATAACTGCAATTGAAAATACAAGTATGGTAGGTTTAACAGTAGACAAGCTAGAAACAGATAATAACAATTTATATATAAGCCTTATTCATTATCCTGATGGAGTAGAGTATGACGAAAATCAAACATGTATATCATATAAAATTTCTAGAGAATTAGAAAGAGATAATATTTATGCAGTAAGAAACTTGAGAGATACTGAAAAAGATATGAGTGATGAATTAAAACTTGTTCCAAATACTTATGGTAATTTCTTTACATATTCTTATAAAACTAAAGAATACAGAGAAAATGAGAAAAAACAACAGAATAATCCAAATTCAAATTTGAGACTAGCACAAGTTGATTGGCAAGATTATGATGAAAGAAATTTTGCAATAGCCAAAAATACTCCAGAGATAGATTTTTCAAAATGGAATGACCTTGGAAATGGATTTTATAGTATAGCAATTACAGATTATAGTGATTATTTGAAAATGATAAATAATTATAATGCACCACAAATTAAGTGGTATGAATTTGAATATATCTATGCTATAATAATTGTCAGAACAAATACAGATAATACAATCTTAGTTGATGGAATTGAAGAGGAAGATGGAAAGTCATATTTAAATGTTAGAACTGGTGGGTGGTTAGATGTAACAGAAGAGTTTAAATATCCTGCAATGTGTGTGGCGGTTCCTAATTATAGAAGTCTAGAAAATAGTTTTTTGAATGTTAGAGTAAAGTAAAAAGGGAGTGAATGTATGAAAAAAATAGTAAAAATAATAACTATTATAATGATTATAGTAATTGTAATATGTGGGATATATTATGCTTTAAATAAAAATTATTTCAAAAAGAAAAAAGCAGTAGAAGATGATGAAAAAAATTACGGAGAAGAATATATGGAGTTCAAGAGTGCAGTTTATAAAGAAAAACCAGAACGAATAATTATAAAAAAACAAGGAACAGCAAATGAATTTTATATATTTGATAAAAGTAATAAAGAATATGGACATATACTAAAAGTCGCTTTGGATAGGATGTATTATTCATTTAATCAAGATCCTAATAATTGGGCATTTACACCATATTTAATAGAAGATATATCAAACTCGAATGAAAATTTTATAATATTTGATTATGATGATTATACAAATAATAAAGATTACATATATGATACAGATTTTAATAGGGATATATTTTTTAGATTTTCAAATGGAACAAGGTTATACAGACTGGTTGACTATTTGACAGAGAGAGAACATAAATATACTATTAATAAATTAAGAGAAAAAATATCAAAAGAAGAATTTGTTCCAGCTAATCAAATACTTTCAGGATTTAAATATATGAACCCTACTTCATTTGCAGATTAGAAAGGAGGAAGATATGTTTTTAATAAATATCACATTTGCACTATGCATAATAGGCACAATATTTTTAGCAATAGGAATAAATATAAAAAATAAAATTGTAAGAAATATAGGAATAGCAATATTTTCAATAGTGATAATTTTCTGGATTTGGTTTTTCTCGTGGTTCTTTATAGATGAAGACAAAGAATTGAAAAGTAAGATGGGAAAAGAAACAACAAATAATGTTAGTGAAAGTACAAGAGGTGAAGATATAACTAGTCAAGTTATATCAAATGATAGCAGTATATATAAGTATGGAATAATAAGAAAAATTAAAGATGATAAAATTACATTCATTGATAAAGAAAATAATTTATATATATTAGAAAATAAAGAGCAAATCAAGTATATTAATGGAAGAACTAGCGAACAATGCAAATTTAATGATTTAAAAGAAGGCTATTATATAAATACAAGTTATAATAGAACTTGTTATATTTATGAAAATATAACCGGAGAAGCTCTAAAAAGGGAGCTTTTAAAAAGTTTAGCTTTAACAGATGATGTTGATGTATTAAGAACGAGCGTTGACGAAATAAAAGATGTAAAACAATTAGGAAATAATGAAGCATTAGTAACTTTTGCGATTTCAGATGTTATAAAAGCTGAAAATTATCCAGAGCTAAGTGATGAGGAACATAAATTTGAGGTAATTCTTAAGGTAAACAATAATACAAAATATAATTTGAATTTTCATGGACAAGATACTTATAATGCCAAAACAATAGAAAATTCTAAAGGATTAATGTTATATATCAGATTAGATGCTAATACTTTAAATGATGAATATCCTTGCATTTCTATGTTTGATTCATATAGCAATTAAGAGAGAAGCAAAATGGATTAATTCTGTTTTGCTCTTCTTTAACAAATAAAATTATCGAAAAACAATAAAAAAATATTGACAATCAAAAAATATGGTGATATATTATGGCAAGAAAGAGAAAAGGTTGAGCCTTGAGAATGGAGTGGTATTTGACATGAAAAAAGAAAGAATAAAATATATAACTATATTTGCAATAACATTTATATTAGAAGTAATAATAGCCAAATACGCACATGACAAGATAATAAGACCATATATAGGAGATGTACTAGTAGTAATATGTTTATATACATTTGCCAAAAGCATATTTCTAGACAAAATAAAATTGCTCTCACTATATGTCTTAATATTGGCAGTAATAGTAGAAATATTACAATATTTTAATTATGCTCAAATATTATTTGGAGTCAATAAGATTGCAAAAACGTTGTTAGGTTCATCATTTGACATAAAAGACATATTATGTTATGTAGCTGGATATCTAATAATAATTTTAATAGAAAAAATCTCACATGAAAGAAAGGAAGCAAAACAAAATGAAAATAGTAGGTAAAAACGGATTAGGAAATATAATAAAAATAATACTTCAAATATGCTTTTGGGGAGGAATAGCATTTTTAATAATACTACCAATAATATTAAAGAGCATATCAATATTTGAAATAATGTTATATTTAAATGGAATAACAATGTTAGTAATAGTAAAGCAATTTATTGAGTTATTTGATTCATTAAAAATTGAAAAGCCATTTTGTAACAATACAGTAAAAAGAATGAATATAGCAAGCATAGCAGCTGGGATTATGACAGGCCTATTTTTTATAGAGACAATTTACAAATTTGCATCAAACAACAATGATATCAAAATTAATTGCATATTAGTATTTATGACAATACTATTTTTAGGAGTTGCAATTGCATTATACATACTTGCAGAATTATTTAGACAAGCAACAGAATATAAGTCAGAAAATGATTTGACAATATGAAAGGATGTAGAAAAATGATAATTGTTAATTTAGATGTAATAATGGCAAAAAGGAAAATATCATCAGGAGAACTTGCCGAAAAAGTTGGAATAACACCTGCTAATTTATCAATTTTAAAAACAAATAAAGCTAAAGCAATAAGATTTTCAACATTAGAAAAAATATGCGAAGTATTAGAATGTAAGCCAGGAGATATTTTAGATTATGAATCGAAATAGAAAAATGGAGGAAGGTTAAAAATGGCAAAAAGAAATCTTAAAATACTTATAAGCCTAGTATTATTGATAACTATAGGATTTGGAATATGTGAGATATTTAATATAGAAAAGAAAATAGTAAACGAAATAGATTCACAAAACATAGAAAATTCAAGAATTCCATTACCTAGTAGAATTATATATAAAAATAAATATAATCAATATATAATATTAGATTCAGAAAATGAATATTTTGCTAAGATATATTCATTATTATACAATAAAACGGCTGATTATGAAGAAGATAAGTCAGAACTAATGCAAGAAAATATCAGTTTTATAGAGTGTACATATATTGTTAGAAAACCGTCTAAAGAAGAAAAAAATTATATTTTCATATTAGGAAATGAGAATAGTGAATTAGAGAAAAAAATACAATTTTATACAGAAGATATTAAGGCTTATGAATTTGAAAAAGCCAAAAGTTATACATCAAAAAAACAAGTTTCAAAAGTTCCAACTGATGCCGGCTTTTGGAAACAAGAAGAGGGTATATACAAAAAAACTGTAAATTATAATAGTACAGAATATAAATCTATTTTGCAAGAACTAAGCTTTAATGAAGATATTCCAGAGATTAATGATAATTATAATGAAAATGTGATAATTACAATATCAAAATATGAGATAAAAAATGTAGAGGCAAATATAGGTAGTATTAAGTATGAATTAGGTGCAAAAAGCAATAAATATTTTGTAAATTGTCTCATTTATAGTAAGGTAGTGAATGATGGTTGTATTTATTACAACAAAGAAGGAGATTAAATATGATTAATTTATTATATATAGGCATAGGTTTGGGAGTTTTTGTAGCTCCGCTAGTGTTAACATTAGCCAATATTATAAATTTATTTAAAAAGAAGAAAATAAAAGAAAATATGATAGACATATTAACATTTGTACTTGGAATTGGACTTTCAGGACTTTTATATTTAGTATCAGACTTTAAAGATTATACAGAAGCACTAAGGCTTGGAGGATTTGAGGTTGATAAACATGCACCAATAGCTTCTTGGAGTATGCCAACAGTAATCGCTATTTTTATATTTGGATTTGTATCATACTTTTTAATAAGAAAAAGAAAATTAAACTTACCACCACTTATTATTGTGTGTTCGATATCAGGAATAATAGTTTGCTCGATTTATATGATAATTTTTATAATTCAAATTACAAATACTGAATTATTCCCTAGATATCTATTTTACGGAATACCATATTTAGCATTATTTCCAATAAATTATATTTTGTGCAGTATAAGAGCGATAATTGAAGTTATAAAAAGATATAAAGAAAAGAACCTGAAAGCAAAAGAATTTGACAATAAATTTTTGAATAAATGTAGTCAAATAATATATAACACAGATAATTGGCCAATATTAGCAGTAGTTTTAACGGTTCCACTAACAGCAATATTAATATGTATACTAGTATTATTTGGACAAAGACCAGATGAGGCAATAAGAGCGTTCTTAGAAACTAGTGATTGGAATTTGTCTCAAAAAGTTTCTCCACCATCTGTTGAATATGACGCACATTATTTGTGCACAGTAGCAGTAAGTGGACATAAAGAAATAGTGAAGCCAACAAGAGTTGGAATTAGAAGAGGACAAAAGATAATTGTAAATAGACAATTGTGTGTTGCTAATGCTTTTGAAGATTTAATTCAAGAGAAAACACCAAGATTCCATCATTTGGTTAGATATATTTATGATAAATATGGTTTTCCTTTAGCAAAATGTATAAAAACTGCTTGGGAAGCGGATATTACATATATTTTGATGAAACCACTAGAATGGATATTTTTAATAGTTTTATATAGTTGTGATTCTAATCCAGAGAATAGAATTTCTACACAATATATTGGAAAAAAGATAAAGTATGTGGTATAATAAGAATAGTTAAGCAAATGCTTAATGAATAAGTTGAAAGGAGGAACTCCGGTTATTAGGGCTCATTTGTCCAAATAACAACAATGTAACTAAGAAAAAATCGCAAAAAGAAAGGACAGAAGAATGTTAAAGAAACTCAAATCATGGAAAACAAAGATAATGAAATACATCAAAGGGAAGGACACAGAAGAAATTTTCTTTGTAGAAACAAGATTTGAAAAAGACAGAATCATACGTTGCCGCATGAAATGTGGAGAAGTAATTTCCATGCCAGTTGGCGGCATAAAGATTCAAAAAACAGCAGAATAACTTAGTAAAAAAACTCTCACTCATTTGTGAGAGTTTTTTCAAAGTCTTATAATATAATACAAATCAATCCACCAGAGCCTTCATTAACAATGCGTTCCAAAGTCTCTTGAAGTTTCATTTGAGCTTCTTCTGGCATTTTAGCAAGTTTAGTTTGTAAGCCCTCATTAACCAGCTCATTGAGACTCTTACCAAAGATATTTGAGCTCCAAATACTTGTAGGGTCATTTTCAAACCCAGAAAGAAGATAATTGACCAATTCTTCTGATTGTTTTTCAGAGCCAACGATAGGAGAAACCTCTGTTTCAATTGTTGCACGAATCATATGAATTGATGGGGCTTTGGCGCGAAGTTTGACACCAAAGCGAGAACCTTGTTTAACCATTTCAGGCTCTTCAAGAACTAATTCATCAATAGAAGGTGTAACGATTCCATACCCCTTAGTTTTAACCTCTTCTAAAGCATAAGCAATTTTATCATATTTCTTTTTGGTGCATGCTAAATCACTCATAATTGAGAATAATTCACCTTCATTTGTGATTTCCATACCTGTCATTTCAGAAAGAACATTATAAAATAGCTCATCTTTTAATTGAATTGAAATACAAACTTTACCAGTACCAAGCATAATGTTTTCAACAGAAGTTTTTGCAATAATATCAGTACTTTCGATTTGAGAGACACAATTTGAAACATCTTTTAGTGCAGAGACATTTTCAAATGCATTCTGTAATTGTTCAAACAACTTACTTTTCAATGGATGAGCAAAATCTAAGCTATCAATCCATTTAGGAAAACGAATTTTAATTTCATCAACAGGGAATTCATAAAGCAAACTAGCAAACATTGAATTTATGTCATCAGCAGTTAAATCTTCGCAGTTAATAGGCATAACTTTAGTATTATATTTATCAGACAATTGTACAGCTAATTCTCTTGCTTCAGGAGAAGATGGATTAGCACAATTTAACAAAATGATAAAAGGCTTATTAATAGCGCGAAGTTCACTAACTACACGTTCTTCAGCTTTTACATAATCATCACGTGGAATATCTGTAACACTACCATCAGTAGTTATTAAAATTCCAATAGTAGAGTGTTCTTCAATAACTTTTTTTGTACCAATTTCGGCAGCAGTTTCAAAAGGAATTTCTTCGTCAGACCATGGTGTTTTTACCATTCTTGGCATATCATCTTCTAAATACCCAATTGCATTATCCACCAAATATCCAACACAATCGACTAAACGAGTTTTTAATTTTAAATTTTTATCTATTGTAATTTCAACAGCCTCATTAGGAACGAACTTTGGCTCAGTAGTCATAATTGTACGACCGCCTGCACTTTGTGGCAATTCATCTTTTGCTCTTTCTTTTTTATACTCATTATCTATATTAGGAATAACAAGTAAATCCATAAATTTCTTGATAAAAGTAGATTTGCCTGTTCTTACAGGTCCAACAACTCCAATATAAATATCACCATCAGTTC
>MNRR01000027.1:0-703 GCA_001916055.1 Clostridium sp. 28_12 | reverse complement strand
TACCTCCTTGATAGACAAACTTTTATTAATATATATGGAACTAGTCATAATAATATGACAGACATATTAAAAAAACTTGATAAAAAAACTTTTATATGATAGAATTGGGCTATTGAAATACATATAATATACAAAATCTGTTTTATTAGCAATAATAAAGCAGGAAAGGACGGAGTCAGAATGGATAAATTACAAGATACTGTAAACATTTTAAAAGAGTATAAGCAAGATCATATAATAAGATTACTAGAAAAGTTGAATAAAGAGCAACAAGAAGAATTAATAAAACAAATAGCTACAATTGATTTTCATCAAATAATGGAGTTATATAATAATACTAAAAAAACAATAGAATTAGGTTCAAAATATAGTCCAGATTATGTTTGTATGCCTTTTAAATATACTTTAGGTAATTATATAGAATCGTTAGATAATGGCGCAAATATTTTAATTCAAGCAGGTGGTGGATGTAGATTTGGTTATTATTTTGAACTACAAAAGAAAATACTTGAAGATTTAGGTTATAAATTTGAATTTTATTCGTTATCAGATAATGATGTTAATGGCATTGGTAGTATGTATAATATGCTTAGAAAAATTAATCCAAACCTAAAAAAAATAAAATATTTATATTATCTAGCACTAACATTTTTAATGATAAATTATATGGATAAAATTGATATGTATATAAGAAAAAATATTG
>MNRR01000021.1 GCA_001916055.1 Clostridium sp. 28_12 | reverse complement strand
CATCAACTGGTTCTCCATTTACGTGAATATCTAATTTTACTAGTTTTGATTCTCTATATTCTTTGAATTCATAATCAAATGATGCATATCCTTTTGTTCTAGATTTTAATGTATCAAAAAAGTCATATATTATTTCATTAAGTGGTATGTCATATATTAGTGTAACTCTAGTGTCATCAAGATATTTCATGTCAATAAATGTTCCTCTTCTGTTTTGGCATATATCCATTATGTTTCCTACATATTCTTTAGGTGTCATTATATTTGCAGTAACTATTGGTTCTTCCATGTACGCTATTTCTGCTTGTGGTGGTAAATCTACCGGATTATATATGTCTAATATTTCTCCAGAAGTTTTGTGAACTTTGTAAATTACTGATGGAGCTGTTGTTATCAGTCCTAAATCAAATTCTCTGTCAAGTCGTTCTTCTATTATTTCTAAATGTAATAAACCTAAAAATCCACATCTAAATCCAAAGCCTAATGCTGCTGAAGTTTCTGGTTCATATTCTAATGCAGCATCATTTAATTGTAATTTTTCTAATGCTATTTTTAAATTTTCATATTCGCTTCCATCTATTGGATATAATCCACAATATACCATTGGTGTTACTTTTTTGTATCCTGGAAGTGGCTCTTCCGCAGGATTTTCTTTGATTGTTATTGTATCTCCTACATGTATGTCAGTTAAACTTTTTATGCTTGCTGCAATATATCCAACTTCTCCTGCTTGTATTTCTTGAACTGGCATGTATTGTCCTGGTGCAAAATATCCAACTTCTGCAACTGTGAATGTTTTTCCTGTTGCCATTAGTTTTATTTCGTCACCTACTTTTACTTTTCCATCTACAACTCTTACATATGCTACCGCACCTTTATAATTATCATAGTATGAATCAAATATTAAACATTTTGTTTTAGCATTTTCCTCACCTTTTGGTGCCGGTAAATCTGTTACTATTCTTTCTAATACTTCTTCTACATTTAGTCCTGATTTTGCAGATATACATGGTGCATCCATTGCAGGAATTCCTATTATGTCTTCTATCTCGTGCTTTACTTCTTCTGGTCTTGCATTTGGCAAGTCTATTTTGTTTATTACAGGTAATATCTCTAAATCGTTTTCTATTGCTAAATATACATTTGCCAATGTTTGTGCTTCTACACCTTGGCTTGCATCTACTACAAGTATTGCACCATCACATGCAGCTAAACTTCTTGATACTTCATAATTAAAGTCTACATGTCCTGGCGTATCTATTAAATTGAATGTATATTCTTGTCCATCTTTTGCTTTGTATTTCATTCTAACTGCTTGTGATTTTATTGTTATTCCTCTTTCACGTTCTATATCCATATTGTCTAATACTTGTTCTTCCATCTCTCTTTGTGAAAGTACCCCTGTTTTTTCTATCAACCTGTCTGCTAGTGTTGATTTTCCGTGGTCTATATGTGCAATTATACTAAAATTTCTTATATTTTTTTGATTCATGTTTCCTCCTGTTTTTTCTCATATTTCTTGGCTATTTTATTATAACATGTTTGTTTTTTTTTTTCAATAAAATAAGGAAGAACTTTTTTCTGTCTTCCTTATTAATTATTTTATTCAATTACTTGAACAGGTAAATATTTTACTCCCCATGCTAATGCTTCTGCATGTGAATTCATATATATATCTATTCTATTTCCTTGTATTGCTCCACCTCTATCTTCTACAGTATATTCTTGACCATTTATTATTAGTTTTGTTCCAAATGCAAATTGTCCTGATGCTGCTACTGTTTGACCTGCCGTTGCATGTGTACCTGATGCTGTTCTTCCTGTTACTTTTCCACAACATTTTGCACATGAACAATATGCTGTTACTTTGAAGATTTTTGTTGTTCCTGTTGTTGTACTTGCATTTGTTGTGTTTGTATTTACATTTGTTTTTGCTATTGTACTTCCAGCTCTTGATGTTATGTTTTTTTGTATTTGAACTATTTTGTTTACTGGTTCTCTTCTTCATTTTGATATTTTACTTTATAAGTTATTTCTTTTATTCCGTCTTCTCCCTGTTGTATTACTTTATTTTTTGTGTCTTCTGAACCTTGTGCTGCATCTTTGGTAATTGTTTCATATGGTATTGTTTCTTGCTCTACTACTATTTTTTCGATTATTGGTGAATAGCTTTTTAATATTTCATCTAATGATGTTTCTACTCCGCTTTCTGATAATTTTGCAATTTGTACTTCTTGTTCTGATTTGCTTGTAATTACAATTTTGTTACTGTCTGTTATTTCATCATCTAAGCTTGGTGTTACTCTTTCATCATCTTCTACTACGATATTATTGTCTTCTAATATTTCTTCTACACTTGTTTTGGTTGTTACTACTGTCATTGTGTATCCATTTGCCATTGTTATCTGTACACTTCTAATGTCTATTTCCGTAGCCATTACAGTTACTCCAAATATCAATATAAATATAAGACTTATTCCAATAATCTTCATGATAGAGATAGATGCTTCATCTTTTTTATCCATAAAAATCATTTTTCCTCCTTTTGACGACATTCTTATTATACACGTTTTATATTATTTTGTCAAATTTTCGATTTTTGTGTTGCCATTTTCCGTAAGCCTTGGTAATTCTTGGTCTTATATATTATATGTTGCTTGTACTAAAAAAATTCGTAAAATTTTTTTATTTTTTATATTATTTTTTATTCTATTTGCACTTTTTACTATGGTTTGAGTCCAAAATTTTTTTGATATAAAATTGATTCTTCTAGTTAATTCTTCCATTTTAAACAAAAAAATATCAGAAAATATTTCCTGATATTTTTTCTTTATCTCTTACTTTCTCACAGCGAGTGTATCAATATAAAATTATAATTTTTATATTACTTCAATGTATACAACTTAGAAAAGTGAAACCCTAAAACCTCCATCCCTTGAATTGGTAGTTGTTTGTCCGAAGTCACGATCAAAAACCGGTGCTCCAACTCCAGCCGTGCTAAAACTGCCGCCTCTTTGAACACAAGGATCACTTGAAGTAGAAGTATATTCAAGTGTCCATTCTTCGACATTTCCTGCCAAATCATATATTCCTTGTTTACAAAAATCATCACTTGCTCCTGTTGATAACAATATGAATGAATTTGATGTTTTTGTTCCATATGCCCCAGATGTCCATTTAGAACTAGAACTAGAACTAAAATAATATTTAGACTCTATATTTGTTATATTATATAAAGTATCATAGTAATTTCCCAAACTTTTACTATTTGTTTTTAAGTCCGCTTGACTTGTTCCTTTGGTTTCTAAATATTTTAATACTAAGTCCCATTGTACTCCAAACATTAAACTACTTGTATGATTTCCTGATTCCATATTGCTTGCTAATGTTTGTGCTTGTTTACATGTTACAAAATTGTATGGATATGCATTTTGTTTTATTACTGGTGTTTCTGTTGGTGCAACATTTGCTGAACCAGAAGTTTTTGGTGCATCCTCTATTCCTGTTTCATATTTTCCTATATAAAATCCTCCGTTTTGATATACACTTTTTAGCATCATTTTCTTTAATGAATAATATTCTTCACTTGTTAATCCCACGCCTGAATAATATTCATCTTTATAATTTGTTCCGTTTCTATATACATCTGTATATGTGTGTAAATCAGTTTCTATTGCTGTATATTCTTCATCTGTA
>MNRR01000026.1:40436-43549 GCA_001916055.1 Clostridium sp. 28_12 | reverse complement strand
CTTTATCTGGTTCTTTTCCTGTTATTCTTTTAACAACTTCTTGAACAGCTGGAACTCTTGTAGATCCACCAACTAATAATACTTTGTGAACATCATTTGCTGTTAATCCTGCATCTTTTAACGCTTGGTTTACAGGTCCTGCTGTTGCTTCTACTAAATCATGTATTAATTCTTCAAATTTTGATCTTGTTAATGTTACATCTAAGTGTTTTGGTCCTGTTGCATCTGCTGTAATAAATGGTAAGTTGATTTGTGTTTGTTGAACACCTGATAATTCGATTTTAGCTTTCTCAGCAGCTTCTTTTAATCTTTGCATTGCCATTTTATCTGTTGATAAGTCAATTCCGTTTGATTTTTTGAATTCATCTACTAAGTATTTGATTATTGCTTCATCAAAATCATCTCCACCTAAATGTGTATTACCATTTGTTGCTAATACTTCAAATACACCATCACCAATATCTAGTATAGAAACATCGAATGTTCCTCCACCTAAGTCATATATCATGATTTTTTGATCTTGTTCTTTATCCATTCCATATGCTAATGATGCTGCTGTTGGTTCATTTATAATTCTTAATACTTCTAGTCCTGCTATTTTTCCTGCATCTTTTGTTGCTTGTCTTTGACTGTCACTAAAATATGCTGGTACTGTAATAACCGCTTGAGTTACTTTTTGTCCTAAATAGTTTTCAGCATCTGTTTTTAATTTTTGTAATATCATTGCTGATATTTCTTGTGGAGAAAATTTATCTCCGTCTATATCAACTTTTTCATTTGTTCCCATTTTTCTTTTTATTGATATAACAGTATTTTCCGGATTTGTTACTGCTTGACGTTTTGCTATTTGTCCTACTAGTCTTTCTCCATTTTTAGAGAACGCAACTACAGATGGTGTTGTTCTATTTCCTTCTGCGTTTGGTATTACTACTGGTTCCCCTCCTTCCATTACTGCTACACATGAATTTGTTGTTCCTAAATCAATTCCTATTATTTTTCCCATTTTAATTTACTTCCTTTCTTTTACTTTAAGTCAGGGTACATATCTTAATATTTCGTCAAATCCACTAGAGATAAAATATATCTCCTTCTCTTGTGAATTAATGATTGCTTTTTTTCACGATATGTGCTGACTTTATATATTTTTTAAAATTAATACCTATTTTACTTTTTATAATTAACATTAAAAGTGCTGAGATGTTCATTTTTAATAGCTATTGTAAGCGGAAGTCGTACGTTGGTACATCGATGTTTCCAATAGCTATTGAAAATGTGCAGATTAGTGCTTTTAATGTTAATTAGCCACTACAACCATAGAATGACGTATAACTCTTGATCCTATCTTGTAACCTTTTCTATATTCTTGTACAATTTCTTGTGCATTTTTCTCTGAATCTTGAATACTACTTACTGCTTCGTGTAAACTTGGATCAAAAGTTTCTCCAACTGCTGGAATTTCTTCAACTCCTTTTGCTTTTAAAACATCTTTAAATTGTTTTAATACCAATTCTATACCTTTTTTATATTCAGCATCTTGTGTTTCAACTTTTAATGCATTTTCAAGATTGTCTACTATTGGTAAAAATACTTCTACAATATCTCCAAGTATTGAATTATATAATGTTTCACGTTCCTTGCTACTTCTTTTTTTGTAATTTTCGAATTCTGCCATAACTCTTTTATATCTGTCATTTAACTCATCAAGTTCTTGCTGTTTTGGGTCTATTATGCAATCTTTTTCTTCTTTATTTTCTACTTTTTCAGCATTTTTTTCTTTATCCATTTTATACCTTCTTTCTTTTATTTTATATAATCTTTTGAATCATCTGTATTATTTAATTTTTTACTAATATACTTCATTACAGAGATCACTTTTGCATAATCCATTCTCTTTGGTCCTATTATTCCAATTGTTCCCAAATCTTTATTTCCTATTCGGTGTTTAAATGTTACTACACTAAAGTCTTTTAACTCTTCCTTTTCATTTTCTTCTCCGATATATACGTTTATGTCCTTAGCAAATCCTGTATTTAACATATCTGCCATTAAATCTTTTTCATCTAATATGTTTACAAAATTTTTTGCTACTTCTAAGCTATTAAATTCCGGCAATTCAAATAATCTATTTGCGCCCTCTAAGTGTACACTTTCTTCTTCTACCACTTTTTTCATTTGTTCAACAATTGGCTTTATTAAATTTACGCTATAGCTCATTTCTTCCACTAAATATTTTTCTAATGGCCTATCTATTTTTGTTATAGGTTCTCCTTTTAATTTATTATTAAACATATAACTTAGTGTTTGTACTTGGTTTTCTGTAATATCTTCATCAAACTTTATTATAGTTTCTTTTATTAGTCCAGAATCTGTTAATATTACCGCCATCATCATTCTGTGGCTTAATAAAACAAATTTGATATTTTCTATTTTTTGCACATCTGAACTTGGTCCTATTGAAACTGTAGTATAATGTGTTATTTCTGATATTGTACTTGATGCTATCTTAGTTATTTCTTCCATTTCATTTACTTTTGTTTCTAATTTTTCGCTAATATACTTTATTTCATCTAATGTTATCTTATCTTCTTGCAAAAGTTCGTCTACATAATACCTATATCCTTTAGCTGATGGAACTCTTCCTGCAGATGTATGTGGTTTTTCTAAATATCCCATCTTTTCTAGTTCTGCCATTTCATTTCTTATTGTTGCACTACTACATTCTAAACCTTCTAGATTCATTATTGCATTTGAACTTACAGGTTCTGCTGTTTGAATATATTCTTCTACAATTGCCTGCAATACTCTTTTTTTTCTTTCATCTAACATTTATTCTTCCTCCTTTTTCTAGGAAATGTTAGTTTGTTTTAGCACTCTCTTAGGTTGTTTGCTAATTTCGTATACTATAATACTATATTTTTTAGCACTTGTCAAGTGTTTTTGCTAATTTTTTATTTTATATTTCTATGTGATATTGTAAACAATTAATTAAATCCATATATATTATATAAAAAAAACGAAACTTTACTAAAATAAAATTCCGTTTTTCTCATATATCATTATATTATAAATGCAAAACTCTAGATTTGATTTCTTTAGTTTTTCCTACATTCCAG
>MNRR01000026.1:2821-40407 GCA_001916055.1 Clostridium sp. 28_12 | reverse complement strand
GACTACATTCATTTTATTATGGTCTTTATTTCCACATTGTGGGCATTCCCATTCATTTTGGTCATTTATAATCATTTCTCCATCATATCCGCATACTTGGCAATAGTCAGATTTTGTATTAAATTCAGCATATTGAATATTGTCATAAATGAATTTAACAACTTCTTCAAGTGCAGTTAAATTATTTTTCATATTTGGAACTTCAATATATGAAATTGCTCCTCCTGCTGATAATGGTTGGAATTCACTTTCGAATTTCAATTTATGGAATGCATCAATTTTTTCTCTAACATCAACATGATATGAATTTGTATAATATCCTTTGTCTGTAACATCTGGAATACTTCCAAATTTTTCTTTGTCAATACGAGCAAATCTATAACATAAAGATTCTGCTGGTGTTCCATATAATGAGAATCCTAATCCAGTTTCTTTTCTCCATAAGTTTGTTCTATCTTTTAAATATTTCATGATTTTTATTGCAAAATCATGACCTTCTGGTGTTGTGTGTGATACACCTTTAATCAATTTTGTTGTTTCATATATTCCTATGTATCCTAAAGATAATGTTGAATATCCATCTTTTAGATATTTATCGATTTTTTCACCTTTTTTCAAACGTGCTATTGCACCATTTTGCCAGTGAATTGGAGATATATCTGATGATGTTCCTAATAATGCATAGTGTCTGCACATTAATGCTTCTCTACAAAGTTCTAGTCTTTCATCAAATAATTTCCAGAATTTATCCTCATCTCCTTGTGCTATTATAGCAATTTGTGGCAAGTTGATACTTACTACACCTTGGTTGAATCTTCCTTCAAATTTATAATTTCCATTCTCATCTTTCCATGGAACTAAGAAACTTCTACATCCCATTGGACTAAATACATTTCCTTCATAATTTTCTTTCATTTTCTTAGCTGATATATAGTCTGGATACATTCTTTTTGCTGAACATTTTACAGCTAATCTTGTTAAATAATCGTATTTTCCTCCTTTTAAGCAGTTGTGTTCATCTAATACATATACTAGCTTTGGAAATGCCGGTGTTACATATACTCCTACTTCATTTTTTATTCCTTGAATTCTTTGTTTTAATACCTCTTCAATTATCATTGCATTTTCTTTTATGTATTCATCATCTGGCTCTAAATGTAAGAATAATGTGACAAATGGTGATTGTCCATTTGTTGTCATTAATGTATTAATTTGGTATTGAATTGTTTGTACACCTGCTGCTAATTCTTCTTTTACTCTGTCTCTTATCATATCATCTATTGTTTGCTTTGGTAATTTACCACCATATTTTTCTGTTAATCTCTTTTGGAATTTGTCATGACTTCTTCTTAAATATTTTCCTAAATGTTTTAGGTCAACAGATTGTCCTCCATATTGGTTACTTGCTACTGCTGCTATTATTTGAGTTGTTACAGTACAAGCTACTTGAAAACTTTTTGGAGTTTCTATCATCTTTCCATTCATTGCAGTACCATTATCAAGCATATCTCCAATATTTATTAAACAACAATTAAATATTGGTTGAACAAAGTAATCTGCATCATGGAAATGTAAAATTCCTTCTTCATGGGCTTTTGATATTTTTTCTGGTAATAAAATTCTTTTTGTTAAGTCTCTAGAAACCTCTCCTGCAATATAGTCTCTTTGTGTTGATGCAAGCATTGTGTTTTTATTCGAATTTTCTTCTGCAAGTTCTTTGTTTTCATTTTTGATTAGTCCTAAAATAGATTCGTCAGTTGTATTTGATTTTCTTACTAATGCTCTTGTATATCTATAAACAATATACTTTTTTGCCAACTCATATTTATCTAGTTCCATTAATTTTTCTTCAATAACATCTTGTATGTCTTCAACAAGCATTCTCTTTTTTCCTAAATCTTCTATATAAGCTATAATTTCATTAATTTCATCTTTTGTAGCTTTTTCTTTTCCTCTTACTTCTTTATTTGCCTTTTCAATAGCTACTTCTATTTTTTCTCTATCAAATTCAATAGTTCTTCCGTCTCTTTTTATTACTTTCATCTTACCCCATTCCTTTCTTATGTACAAATCCTTAAGCAGAGCCATTTTGCGTATATCTATTAAATATTTTTTGTTTGATTTGTATGTCCTTATTATATATTTATTTTTTTAAAAAACTGTTGCAAATGCAACAAAAATAAAATATAATTGTTGTATTATTTTCATAACAACTAGTATAATAATTATGTCGAATTTTGTAACATCTGTGGCACTAGTTTTTAAAGATTTTGGAGGTTATTTTTATGGATACTAATTTTGATAAAAAAAATTTTGTAGAAAATTTTAAACATAGTTGTACAAAAGTTCAAATAAGAAAATTTATAAAAAACGAAACTGTTACAACCTATATAGAAAAGAGAAATCAAATTTGCATTGTATTATCTGGCGAAGTTGACCTTGTTAGATATGATTTTAATGGTAATAAAACAATTATTGGACATTTTGTGGAAGATGATATTTTTGGTGAAGTATTTTATCCTGCAAATACTAATAATGAACTTTTTGTTGTAGCACGCAAAAATTCTGAAATTTTGTTTTTTACATATGACACTCTTTTTACTAAGTGTAGACGTAATTGTGAATTTCATAAAATTTTGACTAATTCTCTAAGTGAATTATTTCTTGATCAAATAATCTCTCTTAATTTACGTATTGAACTTTTAACAAAAAGAAATATTAGAGAAAAAATCTTGACCTATTTTGATATGTTATCTAAACGTTCTGTAAGAAAATCATTTACACTTCCATATTCATATACTGACTTAGCAGATTATCTTAGTATTGACAGAAGTGCTATGATGAGAGAATTAAAACTTCTTATAGATGAAGGATTTGTAAAAAAAAGTGGTTCAAAAATCACTTTATTATATTAATTTTTAGTTATATCTTCCATTTTTATGAATATACTTATAAAAATGGAGGAAAAATTTTTTATGAAAGAAAAAATATCTTTTTTTATATTATTAGTTATAATATTATGTTCTATTTCGCTCCCTAGTTTTAGTATAAATGATTATACTTGGACTGTTGTAAACCCAGCAATCGAAGTTTCTAGTGCTGATTCTGAAACTTCAATGCAAGATGGTAATTTTTTAAATTTAGATTCTGCTTCTGCAATTTTGATTGAACAAAACAGTGGGCAAATATTATATGAACATAATATTCATGAAAAATTACATCCAGCAAGCGTTACAAAAGTAATGAGCCTTTTACTTATTATGGAAGCTCTAGATTCAGGTAAGATTTTTCTGGACACTCAGATTCCGTGTAGTACTAATGCTGCTAATATGGGTGGTTCACAAATTTGGCTAGACACTACTGAAACATTGAGTGTAAATGATATGTTAAAGGCAATTGCAGTTGTTAGTGCAAATGACTGCGTAACAGCAATGGCTGAATATCTTGGTGGAACTGAAGAAAATTTTGTTCAAATGATGAATGACAAAGCCAAAGAATTAGGAATGAATGACACCACATTTAAAAATTGTCATGGACTTGATGAAGATGAACATTTAACATCTGCATATGACATAGCATTAATGTCTAGAGAATTATTAGTAAAACATCCTGCCATAACCAATTATTCGACTATTTGGACAGATACATTAAGAGGTGGAAAATCAGCACTCTCAAATACAAATAAATTGGTTAGAAACTATGCTGGTTGCACAGGTCTAAAAACAGGTTCTACCTCGCTTGCATTGTTTAACCTTTCAGCCTCTGCAACAAGGGATGGTCTATCTCTTATAGCAGTAATTATGAAAGCTCCTACTTCTGCTCTTCGTTTTAGTAATGCAATCAAACTTCTGGATTATGGCTTTACAAATTATTCATATAAGTCTTTTGCAAATCGAGGAGATTTTATAAGACAAATTTCTGTAACTAAAGGGATTGATTCTATTGCAAATGTAGTTTATGAAACTTCACCCTCATTTCTTGTGAAAAAAGGCGAAGAATCAAAAATAACTTATGAACTTAATTTGCCAGATACTGTTTCTGCTCCAATTTCTAAAGGCCAACAGTTGGGCACTATAACGTACTATTCTGATGGTGCAAAATTAGACACAGTAAATTTAATTTCTGACTCAACTATTAATAAAATTAGTTTTATTAGTATGATTAAACATATTTCTTATAATTGGTTAAATTTATTGCGCATGTAAGATTACACGACTTTTTTACAAATTTTCCAAAAAGCCTTGTATTTTTCAAAAAACTATGATAAACTTATTAATAGTCATGTTTATAAAATAAAAATAGGAGGTGTATTTAATCATGGCAAAATGTGAAATTTGTGAAAAAACAGCTATTCATGGAAATAAATTAAGTATAACTCGTTCTCATATAAGTAAAAGAGCACCACGTACTTGGAAACCAAATTTAAGAACAGTAAAAGCTGATGTTGATGGAGAAATCAAAAAAATCCATGTATGTGCAAAATGTTTAAAGAACGGAAAAGTTAAAAGAGCATAAAAAAAACGCTTCATTCAAAAGCGTTTTTTTTGTATTAAATTCTATTTAATGTGCTTAACCTTATTACTTCATCCATATTATCATCTTCTGCCAATTTATTTTTTCTTATTGCACCACATTTTTTACATTTAAAAACTATAACATATCCCTTTTTAGGGTTAAATTCAAGTCCCACAGGTTCTAAGATTCCATGGCAACTTTCTGCTCTATCTCCAGGATTAATGTCTAAATGTTTTGAATGTAAACAATATGGGCAATGGTTCCTACAAGTATATCCTAATTTAGGAACCTTTTTGCCACAGTTTTCACATATAAATTCTTCATCAATTTTAGTAAATTTACTTTTTTCTAACATCAAAATCTCCCTCGTTTTACCCTTTAAAATCTCCTCCACCAAGGAATTCTTTTAATAAAGAATTGGATGGAACCAAATCTTTAGAAATTGGTTTAAAATAACGTAATATTTCAAGTAATCTTTGAGCCTCTGCATATTCTGGTTCATCATTTGTTATTTTTTCTAATAATGGCATTGCTTCATTTTTTAACACACCTAATTCGTAGATTAAAGATGTGTTAAATATACTATCAGCTTCTTCTTGGAATGGAAATATATTTTTTTCTTCTCCTAAATTTACATTATTCCAAGTAGAAATTGTATTTTGCGCTGTATACCCTCTAAATTGATTATCTCTAACAATTCTTCTTATTAATCTAGTATCTGTTGTTGAAATTCTATTAAATGCATCCATATTTAGAACAGTTAATGCACTAATATAGATTTTATATTTTTGCTCTTTAGGGATTCTTTCTGTTAATTTATCATTTAAGCAATGAATTCCTTCTATTACTAAAACATCATCTTTTCCTAATTTGATTTTATTTCCATTATATTTTTTTGTTCCTTCATGGAAGTCAAATTCTGGCATTTCAACTTCTTCTCCATTTAATAATGCTAATAAATGTTTATTGAATAGGTCGATATCAATTGCATCGATACTTTCAAAGTCATATTCACCTTTTTCATTTCTTGGTGTATCTTCTCTTTCAACAAAATAATTATCTACAGATATTGTTACTGGTTTTAATCCATTGATTTTTAATTGGATTCCTAATCTTTGTGCAAATGTTGTCTTTCCAGAAGACGATGGTCCCGCAATTAAAACCATTTTTACGCCTTTTCTTTCTGCTATTTTATCTGCCATTTGTGAAATTTTCTTTTCATGTAAAGCTTCTGATAATAATATTAAATACTTAATTGTATTTTCTTTTATTGCTTTGTTTAATCTATATACTGTTCCTACATTTAATACTTTATAAATTGTTTCATACTCTTGTAATGCCCATAACAATTTTTTTGTTTCATGAAATTCAGGTAGTTCGTTTACATTTTTAGTACTTGGATATCTTAATAAAAATCCTTTACTGGATTTTTGTAAATCAAAAACTTTAGTAGCTCCTGTATGTGTAGCTATAATTTCATAAATATAATTATAATATTCGTCACAATAATACATATTAATGTTTTGCCTATCTTCTAAATCGAATTGTAATCTTCCTTTTGGTGAATTAGTTTCTTTATAAAATTTTTCTGCCTCATCTCTTGTCATAACTTTTTTTTCTATTTTTAAGTCTTGGTTTATAATTTCTTGCATCTTTGCTTTTACTTTTTCAATCATTTCATCTGTTACTTCCATGTTTTCTATGTCACAATACATGGCATTTGATAATTGATAATTAACTATTACATGTGCTTCTGGATATATATGCCAAAATGCCTTTCCCATTATATATGTTAATGTTCTTCTATATATTTTCATTCCTTCTTTTGAATTAATATCTATTAATTCTATTTTTCCATCACTTGATACTACTTCGTCTAAATTTTTGTATTCATTGTTATATTTTGCTCCAACTACTGGATATTCACTTTTTTCTATTTGTTCTTTTTGTAATTCTGATATTTTTCCTTCCATTTTTCTTCATTCCTTTCTCTATATGTACTAACCTTCCATATTTTACTATATAATATTTTAAAAATCAAGTATTGTCACTATATAAACATTCTTTGTTATACATTAATATTCTTTATTCGTATTTACTTTTTATGTAAATTGTGATAAAATTAATATGTAACATATTAATTTTATAAATACTACGAATGTCATTTGACAAGGAGGAAAAATGGACAAAATAATTGTTATGGCTAAAGCCGAAGATATGGAACTTGAAGTTCCTTTATATGACTTTATTGATGAACAATATCGGCAGAACATTCCAGTTCTTGTTTGTAATGTAACACCTGAGGAATATAACAACATGAAAGAACAGTTACAATGGGGCGGATTAAATGAGCGAATTTATGATTTATGTGCTACAAAAATTCTCGGTTACAATAAATCTCGTTACATGATAACCTATAATCCTTTCCAAAAAAATATGCTCATTTCTAATTATGATTTTATTTATAAAACAGGAGCTTATGTGCTTGACTCTGATGGTCTTCATTATGATAAAAACGCTCGTCAAATCAAAAATGATTTACCTTTAGCCTGCTATACCAACTGGGAATACAAGGTTTATACAACTGAATCATATGCAGACGTGCTAAACCACTACAAGTCCATATAATTCATAAAAAGTACCCATATAACTTGGCAATTAAGTTACATGGGCGCTTTTTTTTAGTTATTTTTTAAGTAATAATGTCTTATTGGCTTTAAATTATCGTCTAATTCATAGCAAATTGGATTACCTGTTTGTAATTCAAGTTTAATAACATCTTCATCACTCATACCATCTAAATATTTTATCAAACCTCTCAAGCTATTTCCATGAGCTGAAATTATAACTCTTTTTCCTTTTTCTAATTCAGGCTTTATATCAGTATCCCAATATTCAACAACTCTTTTAATTGTATCTACTAGATTTTCTGTTTTAGGTAGTTCATCTTTAGTTAACTCTTTATATTTAGGATCATTACCTGGATATCTTGGATCTGTTTCTTCTAATTCTGGTGGTCTTACATTTGTACTTCTTCTCCATAATAATACTTGTTCTGCACCATATTTTTCTCTTGTTTCATCTTTATTTAATCCTTGTAAAGCTCCATAATGCCTTTCATTTAATCTCCAACTTCTTTTTATTTCTATATTTTCTTCGCCCATTTCTTTTAATATATAATCAAGTGTATCTTCTGCTCTTTTTAATACAGATGTAAAAGCTATATCAAAATGAAATCCTTGTTCTTTTAAAACCTTTCCCGCTTCTTTAGCTTCATTAATTCCTTGTTCTGATAATTCAACATCTGTCCAACCTGTAAATTTGTTTTCTAAATTCCACATGCTTTGTCCATGTCTAACTAATATTAATTTAATCATCTTTATTCCTCCGTATTTTTATTCATTTCCTTTTAAACTTGTAACCATATCAATCTTATCAACTTTTTTAGCTAATATTTTAGAAAATATATAAGATACAATAAAAGTTCCAACTATAGCCAATATATATGATAACAGTTTGATATGACTACTAAAATCATAAGTTTCTGCTAATGCCATTTTGAAAATAAATCTTGTCATATAAGCTCCTAATGGAAGCCCTAGAATAATTGATATTATTGTTATCCAATTATTTTGTTTTATGTATATTTTCTTTATTTTTGAATCTTTAAATCCAAGTACTTTTAGTGTAGCAAATTGATATTGTTTTTCTGTAAATGACAATATTCCTAAATTGTATATTATTACTCCACCCAAAATTGATGCTATAACAATTAATAATATAATCATAGTTTTCATTGTGTTAATCATACTATTCATGCCATCTTCTAATGCTTGTTTGTCTTGTATTATTTCTACTCCATCAATTTCTTTAGTGTTGCTTAAATCTTTATTTGTATAAACAGCATCTGGCTTATATTCTATACCTAGAGATTCTAAATATTTTCTAATCATTTTTATATTTTGATTTTGTGGATCTCTGTCAAATCCAACTATTTCGCTTTCATACTAATTTCTCTGTAACATATACTCCATCATCTGAAGAAAGCTCCATAAATTCTCCATTATGTTTTATAAATCTTACATATCCATTACTGTCATCTACAAATATATTATTTGCTTCTCTAGTATCTCCATTTTTTACTTCGATACCTAAAGTTTTAGAAGTATTATTTCCATATTCAGCTGTTATTTTATCTAACATATCTTCTGTATATTCACTTTTTAAAGTTAATTTATAGTCAAAATTATATAGTTTTTCAAATTGTGTGTCAATAAAATTTTTCATTGTATCTAACATTCCAAATGCACAAACTAAAAGTATACAACACCCTGCCATTCCAGCTATTCCCATAAGAGTTCTCATTTTATTTCTTATAATATCTCTGATATTCCATTTTGAAGAAAATCCCATATTTTTAAATATTCCTTTTGTTGTAATATTCAAACTATTTTTCTTTATATTTGGCATTTCTGTTCTTAATGTTTCTGCTGGACTTTCTTTTAGTTCGCTTCTGCATGTGATATATGTAACAAGTGACACTATAAGTACTACTACTATTGCAACTAAGAAACTACTATTTGAAACTGCTGCTTTTCCATTTGGAACTTGAAAATATGACATTTCCATACCAATAAATAAGTTTCCTATAAAAAGTGGGCCTACTATTAATCCTACTATTGCTGCAAATGTTGCAATCCAAAATCCATATCCTACATAATGATTTGTTATTTTGTTTTTCTTAAATCCTAATGCTTTTAATGTTCCAATTTGTATTCTTTGCTTTTTTACCACTCTTGTCATTGTTGTAATAACAGATAAGATTGCTATAAATAAGAATAATCCTGTAAATACTCCTACATATGTCTCTCCTTCTTCAATTTCATTTTGATAAGACGAATACGAAAACTCATCTTTTATGTCTGTTACCGCAATTGCATCTTTTACTTTATCTTCTATTTCATTTTTCACATAGTTTTTGTTTTCTTCATTATCTACATCTACCATCACATAATTATATATGGACATATTTTCTGGCAATTCTTTTGTTGACAAATAGCAAAATCCATAATCAATATGATTTGGGAATATTGCTGATTCATCTTTTATATCATAAACATGGTCTGGAATATTTACAAGTCCTATGATTTCTTCTTCTAAAGTCATTTTGTCATATTTTATTTTGATTGTATCTCCAACCTTTAAATTGTTATGATTTGCATAATATTCGTCAAGCCATACTCCTTTTGTTTCTTTGTTAAATGCTTTTCCATCTGCAACATAAAATTTTGATATCTCATTTGACTCTATAAAATTTATTTGCAATGTTCTGTCTTCTTCTGATTCCATTGTTCCTGTTATAGTTAGTTTTCTTTCTGCATTTTTTATATGTTCTATATTTTTGATATTTTCTAAATCTTCATCTGTGAAGTTTTGACCTACTACGTCTAAATCTTGTAAATTATTCTCACTATAAAAAACATTTGCAGTATTTTGCATACCTTCCATATAAGATCTTACACCTGCATATACCATTACTCCTAAGAATATCATTAAAAATATTGTGATAAATTGTGATAAGTTAAGTCTTATATCTCGAAACATTTTTCTTTTTAACATTACCAATTTACCTTCTCAATATTTTTTGGTTGCTTATTTATTTCATTGCTTTCTACTTTTCCATTTTTTAGTCTTATTACTCTATCAGCAACTTCTGCAATTAAACTGTTATGTGTTACTATAATTACTGTATTTTCTCCATTATTTGCATCACATTGCTTTTTTAATAATTTTAATACTTCTACACCTGTTTTAGAGTCTAATGCTCCTGTTGGCTCATCACACAATAATAGTACTGGATTTTTTGCTATTGCTCTTGCAATTGATACTCTTTGTTGTTCTCCTCCTGATAATTGGTTTGGAAATTTATTTGCATGTTGTTCTAATCCTACTTCTTTTAAAATTTCTTTTGCGTCTTTTGGCTCTTTTACTATGTCATTTATTAATTGTACATTTTCTAATACTGTTAGTGTTGGCAATATATTGTAAAATTGGAATATGAACCCTATATTTTCTGCTCTATAGTCTGTTAGTTGATTTTCATTATAGTTTGATATTTTTTCTCCTTCTACAGTTATTTCTCCTGATGTTACTGTGTCCATTCCTCCGCAACAAGTTTAATAGTGTTGATTTTCCTGCTCCTGATGGTCCAAGTATTACTACAAATTCTCCTTTGTTTATTGTGAAGTCTAATCCATCTAATGCATTGAAACTTTTTTCTCCAATGTTATATGTTTTTTTAACATTTTCAAATTTGATTAGTTCTTTCATTATATCTTCTTCCTTCCATTTTATTTTTTCTTGATTATACTTCTTTTACCTTTTTCAGTCAATAGAATATGAAAGTTTTTTCATATTTACATTTTATAATAAGAAGACTAAGAGATATAACTTTTGCTTGACTTTCTATTGCTAAATAGCTTATAATTGGTAATACATTAGTGTCCATAGCCTTATTCATTAAATAACAGTAGAAAATCAATATTTCGGATTTTCTACTTTTTTATTGTGAATTTTTCTATTTTTGTATTGACATATACTCTATTTAACTGTATACTCTTGTTATAGTTTTTAATTCATTATTTTTTATTTCAAAATTGTTATATATTTTTTGTTAGGGAGGTGATTTCCATGGATATTAATGAAAAACTTGATACTATTATGAATATGGTTAAAGGTATTACATTAAAACTTGAAGAGCATGATAAAAAATTCGATTTAATCGGCAAAAAATTTGATGCTATTGATGAAAAATTCGATACTATTGATAAAAAATTCGATACTATTGATAAAAGATTCGATGCTATTGATGAAAAATTCGATACTATTGATAAAAGATTCGATGCTATTGATGAAAAATTCGATACTATCGATAAAAGATTTGATGCTATCGACCTAAGAATAGATATATTAACCGGAAGCAACAGAGAAGAACACGAAAAAATGATGGTTTTAATAACTAACTTAGCCTCATCATTTACAAGATTTGAAGCTGAATATACTGATAAATACAAAATTTTATTTGATATGACACAAGATTATATAGAACATAAAAGTATATCTGCACTTCAATTAACATCATTAGAAGAAAAAGTTAAAAACAATTCTTTTCGAATTTCAAAATTAGAAAAAGCAATTTAATATTTTTTATATCATTTTCCCTATATAGGTTTTGTCATACCTGTATAGGGGTTATTTTTATACTTTTCTTGATTTTTCACATTTATGAATGTATAATAAATTCTAAGAGGTGCATAAAATGACTAGAATTCCAACTCAAAAAAGATCAATTGAAAAAAGAAATAAAATAATTGAAAAAGGTTTTAAACTCATGTGTGAAAAAGGATATTATAACACATCAACTCCAGATATTGCAGAAAGTGCAGGAGTCTCAACAGGTATAATTTATCAATATTTTAATGATAAAAAAGACATATTTATAGAAGGTATTAAACAATATTCAAATAGTATAATGTTCCCTATGATTAATGTATTAGAGAGTCAAAAAATTGAAATAAATAATTTTGATAAACTTTTGAACACTATGATTGATAAATTTATAGAAACTCATACTATTTCTAAAAAAGCTCATGAGGAACTTATTGCTATGTCACATTTGGATAGTGATATTTCTGCTATCTTTAAAAATTTTGAATTTGAAACTACTGAGAAAATTGTCACTTTACTTGAAAATAATAATATTCATCTTGAAAATCCTAGAGAAAAAGTTCATATTATTATTAACATTGTCGATAACTTATGTCATGAGATTGTTTATCATAAACATCCTCAAATTAATTATGATATTATGAAAAATGAAGTTATTAATATTATTAAAAATATTTTAAAATAGAGCAGAAATTTTTAGTTTCTACTCTATTTTTACTTTGATATATAGAATAGTTTCACATTTTAGAAGGACTTATTTATTAATATAATTTTATTTTCCCTTTATATATTTTAACATTGCAATACTATCTCCAAGAACAAAAATACCTACAACAATTGTTAGAATATTTAATTGTAAAATATATAAACATCCTAGTATTATTCCAATTATTGGACCAGCTATTTTTTTCTTTTTGGTAAATGAATAAAACAAATATAATAATATTAAAAAGCCTAAAGCTAATACTACATTAGTATAATTTTGTTGTGATATATTAACGAAAATACCTAGAACAAATAATACGCCTATTATTATACAAAATGTTTTTGTACCTCTTACTTTTTTCTCATATTCTTCTTCTGTCATTAATGTTTTCCTCCTTTTTTAATTTAAAAGTGCTTTTATTTTCATTTTTCACTCTTTTCTAAAAAAATTATCTCATTAAAAACTTTTTTAGTCAATAGTTTGGTAACTTTTTTATTATTTATAGTGCATTATAAATATGATATTGAATTATTATTAAAGGTTTGGAGATTAGCAATTATCTCTTGTAATTCTTTTGTCTAAAAAAAAGAAAATGTTACAGAATTGTAATATTTCTGTAACATTAATATAAATCATGACAATTTATTATATTTTCTAATCTTCTTCTGCACTAACTAATATATCTATATCATCAACTTTTAATGCGAAATAAGGTTTATCTTTATCTTCTTCTTTTAGATATAAAATAAAATCATCATTATAAATAAATTCTCTGCCTTTTTCAAATATAGCATTTTTCAAAGCTTCTATTAAAGCCTCACTTTTTACACTTCCTCCATAATTGTTTAACTCAAAATCTATTGTTTGAATCGCCTGTCTAATATACCAATTAGTTCCTTTTATCATTCTTCCACACAATTCATCATAATTTATCTCATCATTAATTTTTATAAATGGTATATTCAAAATATCAATTCTATTCCATTTTTTATCTCCTGTATATTGTGTTTGTTTTTCTAGCATTTCTTGGTAATTCTCTTCGAAAGACTTGTTTTCACCAGTTGTTCTATATAAATAAACCTCTTCTTTTTCTTTTGTTTTCAACTTTATTGCAAAATCTTCTTTTGAATTATAAAATAGTATTTCTATATTCTTACTTGCAGTCTGTAATGTATCTGGTTCAATTCCAAAATATTTTACTTTCTCTTCAGAATTTCCGAATGTATTGTCTTTTAACGTAGAAAATTTTTCTAAATAATTAAATTCTTTTTTTAGCATTGCATATAAAACATACACCTCTGAATTTCCCCATTCTACTTTGTCTAATATTTTACTATCTTCGTTAAATTTTTGTTTTATTCCATTTTCAATTTGGCTTTTTAAATCAAATGTTGCTACACCATGTGTTTTAAAATATGAATTTGGATTTAATTCATTTGCTGTAAAAGATTGTTTATTTAATTCATCTGCTAACTCTGATGGTCCATCTTCGAATTCTATTTTTCTTCCAATAACATCATTCATAAAATCATTCCATACTAGATTAAATGTTCCACACCATACTTTGTTTGTATCTGTTGATGATAATTTACTTGTATATGTCGGTGTTATTTTTGCTTTTCCTTTTACATTTTCGATAATCTTTATTGTTGCATATGTAACTCCAGATAATATAAAAGTTGCACATAAAATAATAATACATATTTTTAAAACTTTGTTCATTTCATCAAATCCTTTCTTTATTAAAATTTTGTATAATTCTTTTTTGCCTCTATGGATAAGATTTTTAACATTTTGAACAGATATTCCAAGTATTTGTGCCGTTTCTTTATATGTTAGCTCTTCAATTTTTACCAAATATATTGCATTTTTGTATCTATCATCTAACATATTTATTGCATTCAATATCTCTTTTCTTTTTTCATTTCTAGTTACAATATCTGAAACATCTTGTTCAACCTGATTTGATTCATTCGAAAAATACTGTTCATTTATTTCCAATCTATTTTTCTCTGTATTTAAATGGTTATATGCTCTGCTTTTGGCAACTAAATATATATAGTACTTAAATGTATATCCTTGTTTTATTTTATTTTGCATAATATAAATAAAAACATCATGTGTTATGTCTTCTGCTTTTTGATAATCTTTAACTATATTGTACACAAAATATTGTATTTTCCTCTCATACTTGTTGTATAATGCTTCAAAAGCTTCTTTGTTTCCTTCTAAATATTCATTATATAATTTTATATCTAAATCTTTTTCCATATCTTTCCCTGCTTTCATATATACATACAGTTGAAATTTAAAAAAGTTTCAAAATATTGCAATTTTTATTACTATTGTTATTTTCTTTTTATATCATAAAAAATACTTGATAACGTGATTGTCTCTCCATCAGTTTTTGCTGGTGTTCCTTCCATATTACTATCATTGTAAAATAACTGCATACAAAAGACTCTCACTAATTAGTAAGAGTCTTTTATCCCTGTTTTACGATATTCTTCTTTTTCTTTTTTCCTCCTCGAAGTCCAAAATTTTTGTTTCGAATTCCTCTTCCTCATATTCATCTTGGTCTTTCCAAAACTTCATCTGACCTTCAACTATTATGACGATTATGGAAACTGTAACAAATCCAACAGCTATCGGCCAGCCATTATAGTGTTTCCATATCATGGCAAAGTCAGCTATAAATAATACCACTGAGAAAATGAAAAGTCTTTTTTCATTTTTTCTTTTTTCTATTCTCCCAGCTCTTATATCTGACATGAAATATGTTGCCAGACAAAACAATACCATTACTGTTACTACTTCAATCCGAGTCATTCTTTTTTCCTCCTTAAGTATAGGGTTTTACCAACTGTTTCTTTGATAAATATTATAACATTTTTTTCTTTTTTTATCAAGCCTTTATTCACTTCTCAAAGCTTCAACTGGGTCACGTTTAGCAGCAAATTTAGCTGGAATTAAACCTGCCAGCATAGTCAATCCAACACTAATAGCAACTAGAATAATTCCACCAACCCAAGGAAGTTTAGCAATACCAGAAATACTAACAAGATGTTCAATCATAATATTAATTGGTATATCCAACAATAAAGTTACACCTATACCGATTAAACCAGCAACTAAACCAACAAGCAATGTTTCTGCATTAAATACTCTAGAAACGTCTTTCTTAGAGGCTCCTATACTACGTAAAATTCCAATCTCTTTGGTTCTTTCAAGTACTGATATATATGTTATAATTCCTATCATTATTGATGAAACTACTAAAGAAATTCCTACAAATGCAATTAATACATAACTAATTACATTAATTATAGTTGATACTGAACTCATCATAATTCCGACTAAATCTGTATAATTAATAACATTCTCATCTTTACCTTGTTCTGTTTGTTTATTATTATAATCTGTTATAATGTCTGCAATCTTATCTTTTGATTCAAAATCCTTAGGGTATAAATTTATTGTTGAAGGATTATCTAAATCTACTACACCTAGTTGGCTCAAATTATTGTCATAAGTTGCTGAAGCATTATTTGAATATGTTTGCATTAATTGAGCAAGCTCTGCTTCTGAAAGTGTTGCCATATAAGCTTTTTGCTCATTTGATAATTGTGTATAATCAAATGTTCCATTTGTATTTTCAGGGAATTTAATACCTGTAAATACATTTATCTCTGGATTAGCTTTTTGCTCTTTTACTATTTCTGTACCATTTACTTTATTTATAACATATTCTTTTAATTCTTTATTATATCCAATTAATCCTGCTGAAGATGATGCTACTGTATTTTCATTTGGTTTGATAATTCCTACAATTTGGATTTCTTCTGCATTATCTACTATTTGCTTCATATAGTCTTCATCATTTGTCATATCTTGCCATACATTTCCAACCTTTTTGTAATAATCTGTATTTAACAATACTTTAAATTTATAATTTAAAAGTTCATCATATGAATAACTATTTTTCTCATCATTTGTTTTTATTTCTTCACCATTTTTTAATTTTTCCATTGCATTTCCAAGTTCTGAAACATCTTTTATTCCTAATGAATATAAAGTATAATCACTTACTTCGTTATTTTTATCTGCTATTAATACAACTTCATTATATTTTTCTGGCATTCTTCCTGCTAATACATCATATTGTGAATTTATTAAATCTTTGTTATCAAGCATTTCTGTCCACACATCGGTTTCTGCCATTGCAAGCCCACTACTTGATGAGATTATTGAAGTTGATTGTTCTTGTGCTTTTACCATATCTCCAAATCCTATTTTTTCTAATACTGAACTTGGATTTACTTTATATACACTTCCATCTTCTTCTTTATAAATATTCAAATCTAAATTATATCCATATTGGATTGCATTTATATAATTTTTGATATCACTATCGCCATTTTCTACAAATTCCTTAAATTCCTTCAAGTTATTAGTTTGTACTTTACTTGATAGTGTTTCTAGCATATCTCCCATAATTGCTCTTGAATATATTTTGTCATTACCATGTTTTTCTCCATCATTTTTTCCCATCATTGTTTCCATCATACTTGTCATGTCAATTGATGATTCTTCGATTGTTATTGGATATGATGATAATGTATCTTCTTCTACTTTATTGATATATGATTGCATTCCATTTGATAGTGAAAGTATTAATGCAATTCCTATTATTCCTATTGAACCTGCAAATGATGTTAAAAATGTTCTTCCCTTTTTAGTCATTAAATTGTTTAAGCTTAAATGTACTGCTGTTGCAAATTTCATTGATGCTTTTCCTGATTTTTGTTTTTTAGTTCTTGCTCTATCCAGGTCTTTTTTTGTTGCAGTATATGGGTTTGAATCATCTGTAACTTTTCCATCTAATAATTTAATTATTCTTGATGAATATTTTTCTGCTAATTCTGGATTATGTGTTACCATTATTATTAATCTGTCTTTTGAAATATCCTTTAATATTTCCATTACTTGTTCACTTGTTTTTGAATCCAATGCTCCTGTAGGTTCATCTGCCAATAAAATGTCTGGATCATTTACTAATGCTCTTGCTATTGCGACTCTTTGCATTTGTCCCCCTGACATTTGGTTTGGCTTTTTGTTTATTTGGTCTCCTAATCCCACTTTTGTTAATGCGTTAATTGCTCTTTTTCTTCTTTCTTCTTTTCCTACTCCTGATATTGTAAGAGCTAATTCAACATTTGCTAATACTGTTTGATGTGGTATTAAATTATAACTTTGGAATACAAATCCTACTGAATGATTTCTGTATGTATCCCAGTCTTTGTCTTTAAATTGTTTTGTTGATTTTCCATTAATTACTAGGTCTCCTGATGTGTATCTGTCTAGCCCTCCTATGATGTTTAACATTGTGGTTTTTCCACATCCACTTTGCCCTAATATTGAAACAAATTCACTTTCTCTAAATTCTAAGTCTATTCCTTTTAGGGCTTTTACTTCATTATCTCCTGATAGATAATTTTTGGTTATTCCTTTTAATTGTAACATGTTCACTTTCCTTTCTCTTTCAAATACTATTATTTTACTATGGAATTGTGAATTTTATGTGAAAAATTCAATAAAAAAACAAATTGCATAAAAACACAGTGACACTTCAATTTAGAAATGTCACTGTATTTTGTTCTTATTCTTTGAAAAAGCTCATATCAAATTTCACTGTTGTTGCATAATACGGATTATTTGACACTTTAACAATGCCTTCATATCCTTTAAAATTTTCAAGCAATCCTCCATAGGATTCTTCGAAGGAAACAGTATTTTCTTCTCCTGTTCCTTCAATCTGCATAAAAATTTTAGGATTTTCCGCAAATAAAACAATTACTTTAGTTACCCAAAATGTATTACTAATTTCTGTATCTTTGCATTTTGGGTCAAGAGCCATATTTTCCAGCTTCTCACGAAAAACAAACTCGTCTTCCTCCAGCTTCAGCTTATTGTTAACATCAAGCATAACCTCTGATAAGTCCGGTAAAAATGCTGCTTTGCATTCATATCTTTCTTCCAACTTATCTATTTCTTGAACACTGCTGAGATTTTGGTCTGCATTAAAAATGATAGAAACTCCATAAACTTCTGTTTCATCAGGAAGTTTATCAATAATTCTTTTTACCTTTTTGTACCAATTTACAAATGGTCTCCGGACATTTTCCTCTAACATTTTTTGTCCACATTTCATTCGCTTTTCAAATTTCATACAGCTTTTTCCTCCTTGGCAATTGCCATTTTGATGATAATTTATAGTTTCTCTATACAAATATACTACATTATGTCAATTTTGTCAAATTTTATCCTATAACTTTATTATCAATTTCTTTTTGAACCTTATCAGTAAATTCCTCTACTTTCATAGTTCCAATGTCTCCATCTTTTCTAGAACGAACAGCAACAATGTTTTCCTCTTGCTCTTTTGCTCCAAGAACTAACATATATGGAACTTTTTCAAGTTGCGCTTTTCTAATTTTATATCCAATTTTTTCATTAGATTCATCTAATTCTACTCTAAATTTATGTCTTCTTAATTCAGTTTCAATTTCTTTTGCATATTCAATTTGATTATCTGTAATTGGTAATATTTTTACTTGTACTGGTGCTAACCATACAGGGAAAAATCCTTTTGTTTCTTCTATTAAGAATGATATAAATCTATCAGAAGAACCAAGAATCGCTCTATGAATTACAACAGGTCTATGTTCTTTATTATCTTCTCCTATAAAGTTTAAATCAAATCTTTCTGGTAATGCAAAGTCTAATTGACAAGTTGGAATTGTAACATCATGATTTAATGCTGTTTTTATTTGAATATCAATTTTAGGTCCATAAAATGCTGCCTCTCCCTCTGCTTCATAAAAATCAATATTCATATCTTTTAGTATTTCTCTTAATTGTGCTTCAGCTGTTTCCCACATTTCATCATTATCAATGTATTTTTCTTTGTTCTTTTTATCTCTTAATGATAATCTATATTTAAATGAATCTGCAGAAAATCCGAAATCTTTTTGATATACTTCTTTAATTAGTTTTAATACATTTCCTACTTCTTCTTTAATTTGATCTGGTCTAACAAATAAGTGAGCATCATTTTGACACATTTGTCTAACTCTCTCTAATCCACAAACAGCTCCACTATTTTCATATCTAAAGTCATTCGCAAGTTCTCCAATTCTGATTGGTAAATCTCTGTAAGAACGTGTTTTGCTCTTATAGATTAACATATGATGAGGGCAATTCATTGGTCTTAATACCATTTCTTCATTATCCATTTTCATTGCTGGAAACATATCATCTTTGTAGTGATCCCAATGTCCACTTGTTTTATATAATTCTACATTTGCAAGACATGGTGTATACACATGGTCATATCCTAATTCGATTTCTTTGTCTTGAATATATCTTTCTAATGTTCTTCTTATTGTAGCACCATGTGGCAAATACATTGGAAGTCCTGACCCTACTAATTCATGTGTCATAAATAATTCGAGCTCTTTTCCTATTTTTCTGTGATCTCTTTCTTTAGCTTCTTCTAGCAATTTCAAATATTCATCTAGTTGACTTGCCTTTGGATAAGAAATTCCATAAATTCTTTGCAACATCTTATTTTTTTCGTTGCCTCTCCAATAGGCTCCTGATGTTGATAATAATTTAACTGCTTTTACTTTTCCTGTACTCATTAAATGAGGTCCTGCACATAAATCTACATATTCTCCTTGTTTATAAAATGAGATTACCTCTCCTTCTGGTAGTTCTTCTATTAATTCTACTTTATAACTCTCATTAGCATCTTTCATTAGTTTTATTGCTTCTGCTCTAGGAAGTTCAAATCTTTCAAGAGGTAAATCTTCTTTTATTATCTTTTTCATTTCTTGTTCGATTTTTTCGAAATCTTCTTCTGAAAATTTATGTTCTGTATCAAAGTCATAATAAAATCCATTATCAATAGCTGGACCTATAGCTAATTGTACATTTGGAAATAATCTTTTTATGGCCTGTGCCATTATATGTGATGTTGTATGCCAATATGCTTTTTTTCCTTCTTCACTATTTTCAAATGTACATATATTTAATTCGCAATCTTCATTTAATTCATATCTTACGTCTTCAACCTTTCCATTAACTTCTCCACATGTTGCCATTCTTGCTAATCCTTCACTTATTTGCTTAGCTACTTCTAAAATTGTTTTTCCTTTTTCAACTTTTAAAACTTTTCCATCTTTTAATGTTACTTCTACCATTTTTATACCTCCTTTGGGATATTTGAAAACACTTTTTTTGTTTAAAGAAACAAAAAAACACACCTATAGACTCTTAGTCCATAGGAGTGCATATACACGGTTCCATCCCATTTTTTAACTTATTTAGACTATAACGTGTCTTAAACGTCTAGCTTATTCGTTAGAAATTCAAAGAGTTAGTTTTTCAAATATGTTTTCTTAAATTAGTTTTCAGCCTATGACTAATTTTCTCTGTCAGAAACCTTTATTTTACTTTTTCTCTTATATATTTTTATATTGATTTACTTTTTTATATGCATATATTGAAACTACTACTAATAAAGTTGCAACTACACCTATCATTGTATTTTCCGGTGCACCAGCTTTGGGTAAACTTGTATTATAATTACTTGTGTTTGTACTTGTTTTTGTATTTGTGTTTGTATTAGTATTACTATTTATATTTGCATTTGCATTTGCGTTATTTGCATTGTTTGCAGTATTTGTATTAGTAGTATTACTTATATCTAATTGATTTGTTGTATCATCAAAAAAATTAAGTTCTGAATCAGCCGCAAAAACATTTGTTGACATTACAAATAAAACAACTCCAATTATTAATGTTATAATTACTTTAAAAATTTTCTCTCTTCTCATTTTTATACCTCTTTCTTTTTTACTTTTATCTATAGTATTTAACTCTCACTTATATTTATACTACATTTTTTTATAAAAAGCAAGTTTTTTTGTACATTTTTTTATTTTAAACATTAAATTTAAATAATACAATATCTCCATCTTGCATTATATACTCTTTTCCTTCTTGTCTTACAAGCCCTTTTTCTTTAGCAGCTACCATTGAACCTTCTCTTATTAAATCCTCATATGAAACAATCTCTGCTTTTATAAATCCTCTTTCAATGTCTGAATGGATTTTTCCAGCTGCTTTTGGTGCTTTTGTATTTTTCTTTATTGTCCAAGCTCTTACTTCTGGTTCACCAGCTGTTAAAAATGACATTAATCCTAATAAGTCATAGCTTTTCTTTATTAATATATCTAATCCAGATTCTTTTAATCCTAATGCTTCTAACATTTCTTTTTTGTCTTCATCCTCTAGACCTGATAATTCTTCTTCAATTTTCACACATAATGGGATGACTTCTGCTCCTTCTTTTGCTGCATATTCTTTTACTTGTTTTACCATTTCTTCGTTTTCAGCATTTCCTATTTGTTCTTCTGAAATATTTGCTATGTATATTATTGGTTTTGCTGTTAATAAAAACATATCTTTTAGCATTTCTTGCTCATCTTCGTTATATTCAAGTGCTCTAGCAGGTATTCCTTTTTCTAAATTTGCTTTTAATTTTTCTATAAAATCAATTTCTACTTGATATTTTTTATCTGCTTTTAAGTTTTTCTTTGCTTTATCCAATCTTTTATCAAGTGTTTCCATATCCGCAAAAATTAATTCTAAATTTATTGTTTCTATATCTCTTAGTGGGTCAACACTTCCATCAACATGTATTACATTTGAATCTTCAAAACATCTTACTACCTGAGCTATTGCATCAACTTCACGTATATGTGATAAAAATTTATTTCCTAGTCCTTCACCTTTGCTTGCCCCTTTTACAAGTCCTGCAATATCAACAAATTCTACTACTGCCTTTGTTACCTTCTGTGGTTTATACATTTCTGCTAATTTGTCTACTCTTTCATCAGGAACTGCTACGACCCCTACATTTGGTTCGATTGTACAAAAAGGATAATTTGCACATTCTGCTCCTGCTTTTGTTATACTATTAAACATTGTACTTTTTCCTACATTTGGTAGTCCTACTATTCCTATTTTCATTTTTCAACCTTCCTTCGCTATTTTTAACCTTTTACATTATAACAGATATTTTTATTTTTATAAATACTTTTTTAAAAATATATCTAAAAACTTGTTTTTTATGTAAAATCATGTTAAAATCATAACGTAAATTATTAGCCATAGCTACGCAATAATTATTAAATGGACACTGATTATTGTACTAAATACATTTATATGGAGATTAGATATGAACTTAAAATATATTGTAACAAGCAATAATTATAAAAATATTAATCAAATACTAAAGCAAGAATTAAATATTTCCGCTAGACTACAACAAAAACTCATCAAATCACATCATGTATATCTAAATTCAGTAATTGTTGATACTCGTTCTAGTGTTTCCTTAAATGATGTTATTTCTGTTGATTTAAATTTTGAAGAAGAAAGCAAAAATATAATTTCTACTTCAATGGCACTTGACATTATTTATGAAGATGATTGCTTTCTTGTCTTAAATAAACCTGCTGGAATTGCTGTTCATCCATCGATTCTTCATTATACAGACAGTCTTGCAAATGGTGTTAAATATTATTTTGATAAAATTGGATTAAAAAGAAAAATTCGTCCAATAAATAGACTTGATTTAAATACTTCTGGTATAATTATTTTTGCCAAAAACGAATATGTTCAAGAATGTTTAATCAAACAAATGGAAAATAATACATTTGAAAAATATTATATTGCATTTGTTAGTGGTTTTTTTAAAAGTGATATTGGAACAGTTTGTCTCCCTATTGCTCGAAAGAAAAATAGCATTATAGAAAGATGTATTGATAAAAGTGGGCAAACTGCAATTACTAATTATAAAATTCTATCTAAGTATGATAATTTTTCTGTTGTAGAATGTCATTTGCAAACTGGCAGAACACATCAGATCCGTGTGCATATGTCTGCAATTGGTCATCCTTTATTAGGTGATACTTTGTATGGAACTTCTTCTTCCTTAATTAATAGACAGGCATTGCACAGTTATAAAATTTCTTTTATTCATCCTATTACAAAGCAGATTTTGACTCTAAGTTGTGATTTACCAGATGATATGAAGTTGATATTAACGTAAAAAGAGAGAAGCAAGGGAGAACTTAAATAAGGACAAAATAGTTCTTATTTAGTTCTTCCTTATTTTATTGGTGTTTTGACAGTTGGATATGATATAGAATTTTAATTCATTTTGTAGCGAAAATAAATTTTAGAAGGTTTTTAGTTATGAGAGAGATAACTTATCATAAAGAAGAAGATTATTATATTCCTAACTTATATTTAGCATAAAATGAATACGAAAAAAATTATCATATTGGAAAGTATAGTCATTTAAGACTAGAATATTTGAAAAAACATAAAAAGGCTGATTATACAATAATGTTTATGGATGGAACTTTAAGGAAGCATATTGTTGATACAGATAAACAAGCAAAAACAAGATATGATATACTTATGAAACAGATGTTAGAGAAAATTCCTATTGATGAAAACTTAAAGGATACTAATCCACTAGAATTGGTTAGTTTAATGAATAATTATAAATATTCTGCTGAAGAAATTATATATTCTGAATTGATTTACTGTTAGTTAGCAAAAGGATGAGTAAAATTTATTTATTTTATTCACCCTAAAATTTATATCTACATAATGCTTATCTTTCAATACTTGATAAATCTCTATAATTTATTCCAGTTTCTTGATTTATATTTCTAACACTACCATCTTTTATTTTTATTGCAATGAACTTTAATTCTTCATCTTTACTTTTAGATTGTCTAACTTTCATACCAATTCCCTGACTTTGCGTATCGCATAAAATCGTATAGTGTTCTAATAAACTTGTTACATCTTTAACTTGTTCAATGTTTCTAACTTGACTATGGTCTGATATATCAACTTCTGAATCTGAAATCCATTCTTCTGAAAATTCAAAAATAGGCTCATGACTTCTTGGATCAATAGTTAGGTTGCATACTGGATTAAATCTATTAGGATTAATATGATAAATATAATTTGGTTGTCTTAGCATAGCATGCTTTTTACCTTCTGAATCTTGAGTTACTTCAATATTATCACTTCCATAAATATATGTTGATTTTCCTAATATAATCATCCCTGAACTATTACGAGCAATATAAGGGTTATTTCCATCAATTGAAGAAGAGGAAGCAAATACGCCATTAACTCTTTCTGTTTCATAATTATTAGCTCTATCAATAGACTTTCTTAATACTCCACCCTCTAACTTTTCAGGAGCAATACTGGTTATATGTGTAATATCAATATTGTTATCAACAAAAATTCTTTTTATTGATTGCCCGTATTCTGTCATTAATTCAAATATTTTAGATGCTTCCGGGTCTAATTCAATATCATCATTATTTTTTCCATGATTTTGATGTCTTCTCTGCAAAAAATCCAAAGCATTATCTATTGCTTTTTTATCAAAGCCTTGCAATTTTTGTGAATAATCTATATTAATTAATCTTATTTTGTCCCTATACGTATAATGTTTAGTTTTTTCTTGCCATTCGTTTATTAATGAATTAATTTCAGGATGCTCAATAATTACTCTACTATATTGCTCACTTTGTAATACATCATTTACAATTTGTTGTGGTGTTTTTGTTGAACTACTTATATATAAAGAAGTTAAAAAGGAATTAACTTTATCTTCAAGTGAAGGCAACCTATGTCTTGACTCAATTTTTCCATTTTTGTCAAATACGAGTCTATATTTATTTGTTCTAGCTTCTAATTCTCTGATTTTAGATATTTTTTCCATTGATTTTTCATCTAATGTAGGTTCAATAATTGAGGCATCTAATTTATCTTTCGCTCTTGTTCCTCTGCTTTTGGACATATAAGTATATTCTTTTGATTGAGTTTTTAATTGGATTCCTTTATAATCAACTGGTGTATTATTATATATCATATCAAATAATTCTTTAGGTATTACTTTTTCTGTACCAACAAATTTTCCAATTCTTTCATCAAAAGCATAGCTATATGTTGTTACTTCATTATTATTTATTTTATAAACAAATAACCCAACACCCAATAAATTGCTATTCTTTATACTTGTATTAATATCATGACATCCAACTTTAAAATCTCCATTTATGTCTATAATATTATTAGTTTTTATTCCTCTTTTATCTTCTATACTATATCCGATTTCTTGTAATTTTTTTATTATCTTAGGCAAATCTTCTTCTTTACACATAATGTCTATGTCACTATTTTTTCTATACAAATCCTGATTAGTTTGAATTGCAGAAGAAATGCCACCTACAAGATAGGCCTCTATATCATCTAATTCTCCAAATATTTTCGACAATGTATCATATGTAGTATGATATTCATCATAATTCTGCTTAGAAACATTTGCAAGCATCGGAAAACTATTTTTTCTAAATATTCGATTAAACACTCTTATAATATTATCTTTGATTTTTGGCATTAAAATTTCTCCATAACATATTATTATCATTTAAAATTTTATCATAGAAAGTAAATTATAACAATTAATTTAGTAAATTATTTTTTCTTTTTAGATTTCTTATCTTCAATTAATTTTTCGTCAGCTACATATTTATAATTTAATGCATTATTTTTTGAAATTGCTGATTTTTTAGTTTGTTTTTCATATGATTTTCTGGCATCATTTGCAACTTGTCCTCCTCTTTTTGCAACATTCATATTCTCATTAAATCCTTGTGGATGCTCTGTTTGTGCAATATCACGAGTAGCTATTTCTCCTAAATCTGTAAGAAGGACTTCAATATCAGTCATATTATCTCTTAAAGATTCTTTTCTTAAACCTTTTAATTTTTTATATTCTGATGCTTTCATTCCAGACCAACCTTTGTATATTTCATTAGTAAGCATGGCATATTCAATTGGTTTTTCAACACCACCATCTTTCCATATATCTGTTAATTTAAATCTATCAACAATGCCTGTTAATCTTTTCTTAATCCATTCATCACTATAACCTTTATTACGATAATAGTTTACAGCACGATTAATTGCTAGCTCTGGATCAAATACCTCATTTATTCGTTCATTACCTAAACCAGCTAACCACATTTTGAAAGGTTCTGCTTTAGGTGATGGTATAGATTCAATAAGCCTCAAAATGTTTTGTGTATCTAGCATATCAGTATTTCTCATTTTTCCATCTTTTGCTTTTAATTTGAAAGTGTCACAATTTGTGACGGTTTGATTTCCTTCTTGAATCATTCTTGATTTAAGAGTTCTCCAATAATGTGCTGGGTCATTACTATTTGTTAATGCACTTATAACATCAACCACACTAAAAAAATATTCCTCTTTTTCGCTATTCCAAATACTTCTAATTTCTTTTTCTTCAAACAAGTTTGTAATTGTATCTAATTTGTTATTATCCATATATCGAAATACCTCCTTGTAGAACTTTTGAACTATTGGTAACATATTATCATAAATTCAAGATTTTTACAATTAATTCTCAAAATTTCCTTGATTCTTTGAGCAATTTGTGATATAGCATAGATGTCATTAGATATGATACTGAAAAATTGAATATTGATATTCCTCATTTTACTCATTTGAAGGAGCCATTAGAGTTAAAAGTGCCCGTGGTGTATGTATTGTTTAAGGGCAATGAATTTAATGAATAATAAGTGCTACAAAATATCATGTTTGATTTACAAAAGGCTTTATAAAAAAACACCCTCTCTTGCATACCTGCAGGAAAGGAACGCACTTATGGAAAAAACAAACTATTCTGTTGCAAGAGTTGTTACTTATACAAAACAAAGTATAAGTAAGGCAGAAAGACACAATGAAAGAAAAAATCAATCCTATTCCAATATGAATGTTGATTTAGAACAAACTAAAAATAATGTTTATTACAAAACTTGCGACAAAACTTATAACGAAAGATTAAAAGAACTAATTGATGAAAATAAAGTATCATTAAGAGGACTTAAAGATAATGCTAAAATATTTGATGAACTAGTATTAGACATCAATTCAGACTATTTTGAAAAACACGGAGGATACGATTTTGCAAAGAGATTTTATGAAGAAACCTTCCACTTTGCAGAAACAGAATATGGTAAAGATAATATTATATCTGCTGTTATGCACGCAGATGAATAAAATATTGCATTAACCGAAGAATATGGTAAGCCTATATATCACTATCATTTACACGTTATAGCTATTCCTGTTGTGAAAAAGTAAATAAAATATTCTAAAAGAACTAAAGATAAAGCACTTGTTGGAAAAGTTAAAGAAACAATTATGCAAGTTAGTCATAGCAAAAAATGGAAAAGTCAAAAGGCTCAAATTGTTAAAGATAAAAAGCAACTTACACAATATCAGCAAAGATTGAAAGAAATAGATAACTTAATTCAGCATATTTATGAAGATAATGTTTCTGGAAAGATTACAGATGAAATGTTTTCTAATTTTTCTACAAATTACACAAATGAGCAAAAAGACTTAAAAGAAAAAATAGAAATATTAAATAACAGTATTTCGACAACAGAACAAAAAGAAATTGCAATAACTTCATTTGTAGATAAAGTTAAGAAATATATGGAGATAAAAGAACTTACACCAGAAATAATAAATGAATTAATTGATAAAATATTAGTCCATCAACAAACAAAAGTTAATGGAAAGAAATATCAACAAATAGATATATACTATTCAGGAGTTGGAATTATATCAGTTTCAGCTAATGAATATGATTTTGAAAAAGAATTTCAAAATATATTAAAAAATAATAGAAAAACAGCATAAAAAAAGCCTTAGGAGCATTTTTAATAAGTTTTGTCCTTATTAAAATGCTCCTAACTTTCTCTCTTTTTCTTCACTTTAAATTTAGCGTCCGCCTCCGCCGCCATCTCCTCCGGCCTCCGCCTCCACCACCAGAGAATCCCCCTCCGGATCCATTTCCTGATGAGTAAACAGAACTTATTGCTGTATTCATGTAACTTCCCAAATCCAATGTATTCATCATATGAATATAATTATTTGTATCTATATTAGGATTCATATCCATAATTTCTGGATAAACTATTTTTAATTGTTTCAAAACTTTTGATGATATTTTAAATGCAGTTGCATAAACCAGATATTTTTCCCAAACTATAAGGACCGGAATTTCTTTGTCTTTTAATAGTGAAAAGTCTTCCATATATTTTTTAAAAGCTCTCCATTTTTCTCTTTCATCAGTACCTTTTTGAGTAAATGTATATTTTCTATTTGCTAAAGCTAATTCTAAAATAGAATTAACTAATGATATTGCAATTGTAAGCATTGTTACTCCAATTACAGATAATGATTCACTTATTGTTAACAACGCTATAAGTCCTATATTCATACAGAATCCACCAATAGCAAATGCACAATGTTTTTTATATTCCTTTTCTGCTTTTTCATCATAATTTTCCATATTTATTTCTTGCTCTCTTACTGCCTTAGAAAATTTTAAATCTATTTTTTGAACATTCTCTCGATTATTTTTGCAATATTCTGTTATATCTTTAATTGATAATTTGTCTTTTCCTGCAGAAACTGTATTCAAAAATTCCAACACTATTTTTTGTTCTTCTTTTAAATCTGCCATATCATTATCTAATAATGTAATATCTACATTACTTTCCCTTAATGTTTCTCTTTTTTCTACTTCTAAACTAATCTTTTTTTTCAAGCACAAATCTAATATATTAGCAGAAAAACTACCAGTTAATGTTCCTTGTTGACCTTTTGAGAAAACAAACAAAGCCTCCCCTGGAGTTGCATTTTCATAAGGTAATTCTCGATAATATTGAATCTTTTCTGTAACTTTTCCTCGTCTTTCTATTTTTATTATTATTATCTTTATGGTATTTAAAATTGTTCGTATTAAACATATTATTGCATAAAGCCTTACTGCTAATCCAATTACTAATTCTATATTTCTATTAATCTCTCTTCGTTTATTTGCTTTCTCTGCCCATTTGTTTTCCTCTTGCAATGCATTGTTTAAAATACTTGTATTATATCTTCTTCCTGTTGTTTCTATCATATCTTTTGGGAATAAGCTTCTAATCTCTACATAATTATATCGTTGTTGATTTTCTAATGAGAATTCGATTCTATTTGAATCTGCAACATATATTTCACCATTTAAGTTTTTAGTATGTCCCCAAACTTTTATATCATCTTTGCTTTTAGCGTTTTGTGGCAAATATATTCTTCCAGTAACTTTATGTGTATTAATTTCAAAATCACTTCCTATAAATTTCCAATATAATTCTGCATAATCATCATATTTAGCAATTGCATCTATTACCTTGTATGAAATTTGATATTCTCTTGTGCCATATCCATTATCTAAACCAACTCCCCATGCAATTTCAAATTGTCCATCAGAATTTTTCAATCCATAATAACAATCTTTAGTAACATGGTACATTTCTTGATAAATTTTTGAAAACTTTTTATTTTCGCCATTTGTAGTTTCTCTTACCTCAACATCAGTTATATATGAATATTTAGAATTATCTATTTTAAATGTTTTATATATTGTATTAGTCTCGGAAATATAAATATTCCATGTTTCTGTAACATCCATACTCCCATCTTCATTTATCTGTGCATAAAAATCTAAATTGTTCAGTTGCAATGTTGCGTCCGATTTTGTTGTGAATATTAATAAAAACATTGCAGTAAATATCAGTGTAATTATTATTTTTTTATTTTTCATCTTTTTCCTCCTTATTTTCGCTTTCATTTTATCATTTAATATTTTAGTTATCAATAGTATTGAAAAAAAACTGCCAAAAGTAAGATACTTTTTGGCAGTTTTTAAGCAAATCTGTAAGCCGGGTTCTGTCATTTAAAATAGTCATTTATCTAGGACATATATTGCTATATGCCTCAAGCCACGCAATTCAGAAGGTGCCGAGCAAGCTTAATCTTCTACTTAGGTGTTGCTCCAGATGGGGTTTACACTGTCCCAGTATGTCACCATACCAGCGGTGAGCTCTTACCTCGCCTTTTCATCCTTACCTTTACTTTAACAAGAACTTCAGGAATTTTCATTCCTTTGAACAAAAGCTAAAGGCGGTTATTTTCTGTTGCACTTTCCTTAAGGTTTCCCTCACTAGACGTTATCTAGCATCTTTGCTCTATGGAGCCCGGACTTTCCTCTCGTAATTTCTTTCGAAATTTACCAGCGACTATTTAATTTGCTCATGCTTAATTATAACATGTTTGGATTGACTTGTAAAGGAAAACTAAATCCATTCACCGTATTTTTTTATATAAATTTTCTTTGCCCAACCAGCAACTATACAATATAATATAGGCACTCCTAATATAATTGAAAAATATTTTGGTGCAAGAGCTGTTAATCCAATTGCTTTGCCTATAAATGTAAATGGTACTATCATTGCAATTATACTAAGTGCAATTGATGATATATATACAGCTTTTGATGCATGGCTTTGCTTAAATGGTATTTTTGCTGTTCTAATAATATGCATTCCTACTAAATTTGAAACTATACTATACGTAAACCAAGTTGTTTGAAATACAGCTACTTCATGTGCTTTAAATACAAACCATATTAATGCAAATACAATCAAATCAAAACATGAACTTAATGGTCCCATAAATAACATAAAATGTTGTAAACCTTTTACATCAAATTGTTTTGGCCTTCTTAAATATTCTTCATCAACATTATCTAATGGCAATGTTAATTGTCCAAAGTCATACAATAATCCTTCTACTAAAAGTTGTATAGGTGTTTCTGGCAAGAATGGAAGCAATATACTTGCAATTATAACTGACATTACTTCTCCAAAATTGAAACTTGCAGCAAGTTTAATATATTTCATTAAATTTGCATAGGTATGACGTCCTTCTTTTACTCCATCAAGTAATACATGCAAGTCTTTTTCTAGTAATATTATATCAGCAGATTCTTTTGCTATATCAACTGCAGTGTCTACTGAAATTCCGACATCTGAATTTACAAGTGATGGACTATCATTTATTCCATCTCCCATATAGCCTACTACATTTCCGTTATCTCTTAGTAATCTAACAATACGTGCTTTTTGAATAGGAGAAAGTTTTGCAAATATATTTGTCTTTTTCAATAGTCTTTTTAAACCTTGGTCTGCTAATTTGTCAATTTGAGCACCTGTAACAATTCTGTTTGATTTTATTCCAACTTTATCACATACACATCTTGTTACTTCAACATTATCTCCTGTTAGAACAATAACTCTTATTCCATTTTTTCCAAGCTTTTCAATAGAAGATTTAGCTGTTTCTTTTGGTGGGTCAAGGAATCCAATAAAACCAATAAGCACCATATTTTTTTCATCGCTAACATTAAATTCCTCTGTTTTGTTTAAATCATTTTTTTGACACACTGCTACAACACGAAGTCCTTGTTTATTTAATTCTTTTGTGATTTTTTTAATATTCTCTTTTATTGAATTTGTAATTGGCTCGACTTTTCCTTTATAGTCAACTAATGTACATATGTTTAAAATTTCTTCAACTGCACCTTTTGTAATTAATTGAGTTTTAGTTCCATCATTCACTATTATAGAAAGTCTACGTCTTGAAAAGTCAAATGGTATTTCATCCACTTTTACATATTTGGTTGATATTTCATCTAAACCATGTTCAATTCCACGTTTTATAACGGCTTCATCTATATTACTTTTTAATCCTGTTTGAAAATATGCGTTTAAAAAAGCATGTTTTAATACTCTGAAATCTTCATTTCCCATTACATCTAAATATTTTTCTAATACAATTTTGTCTTCTGTTAAAGTTCCTGTTTTATCTGTACATAAAATATTCATTGCACCAAAGCTTTGGATTGAATCTAATTTTTTGACTATTGTTTTTTTCTTAGACATCTTCAAAGCTCCTTTTGATAACCCTGATGATAAAATTACAGGCAATAATAGTGGTGTTATACATATTGCAATTGCTACCGCAAATGTAAATGATGTTATAATACTATGTTTTTGAACTGTAAATAAAAATACAATAGGTATTAATACAAGCATAAATTTTATTAATAACTTACTAATATTTTCTATTCCTTTTTGAAATGCCGTTTTAGGTTTTCCTGTTGTTAAAGTATGTGCAACCTTTCCAAAATAGGTATTGTCTGCTGTTAATACTACTATTCCTTTTGCTGAACCACTTATTACATTTGTTCCCATAAAACATATTGTATCTATATCAGAAAGACTTTTTATTGTTTCTTTTTCATCTAGCTCTGTATTCTCAAGTTTTTTGATTGCGTCTGATTCCCCTGTAAGTGTTGACTGCCCAACATATAAGTCTTTTGATTCTATTATTCTTAAGTCTGCTGGTATCATGTCTCCTGCTGAAAGTATTACTGTATCTCCTGGTACTAAATCTTTAAATGGTAATTTTATCTTTTTTCCATTCCTTACAACTGTTGCCGTTGTTGATACTAATTGTTTTAACTTTTCTGCTGCCTTATTTGAGCGATATTCAGAAAAGAAATCCAAGAATGTACTAACTGCTACTAAGACTAAAATAACAATTATATTGGCATAACTTGGTACTTCTGCTAAACACACATCTGTATATATTAATATTAATGCAATTCCTATTAATATGCTATTAAACGGTGTAAATAAACTTTTTAATAAATAATTATACCATCTTTTTGGCTTTGATTGGGTTACTTCGTTTGGACCATATTTATGTCTTCTCTGTTCAACTTCTTCGTCTGTTAATCCACCTTCTTTTACATTGAATTCTGAAATAATTTCTTCTTTAAATGTTTTACATAAATGCCCATATATTTTCTCTGCATTTACATCTTCTCTTTTGTCATTTGCCATTTTTTGCTCACATTCCTTTCTACTTTTATTATACATTTTTTATTGCTTTTTTAAACATAAATATAATACCACTATGAATTTTATAATTCAATATTTTGTATAGAACAAATAAGAAAAATTGAAAATTTTTCTTTGATTTGTTCTCGCCCGATTTGAATTTTCGACTAAAAGGAGAAAATCTCAAAGGGCTAGCGATTGTAGCTTTTTATATAATAGGGAAGTATTACTTTCCTATTATATAAAAAAGCCCATGAAATTATTAAAATTTCAAAAGGCTTTTACTTATTGTATAAGTAATTAATTAATTCACTGATTACAAAATAGGGTTTTTAATTCATTAGAGTTTACAAGATAATTATATTCAGTACTTGTATCCTTTCGATACTGAACTTTGAAAAAATCCAAAAAGTCCTTTTCTTGTTGGTCAAGCGTTAATGAAATAGTACCTTCTTTCGCGCTTTTCACTCTTTCATAAAGGTGTTTTGAAATATAACAAGAATAATTCATGGTGTTTTCCTCCTTCTTCTGTTCAAATCTTATACAATAGGTATCAATAAATAAATTACAGGAAGTATTATATATTTGTCTATTTAAAAAGTCTGCCGAAATTTGTCGAACATATAATTTTTTTATTGACAATTCTCTTTTCCCACAATTTCTTCAAATACCTTTAAAATCTCATCAGTTAAATAAATTGCACCACAAGGCTTCAATTCTTCATTAATTTTTACCATAACCCTAATATTATTTTGTTCACCATTAAAAAATTTGATTGCTCCTCTAAGTTTAGCTTTTTGTTCTTCTGTAAGATTCGTAACATTAAGTACTAACATATTAGGCTTTCTCTCTTCAAAGTTTTTAATATCATTTGCAACTATCTTTGTTGCATCGTCTTCTCTTATACTTAATCTTCCGTTAATAATAACAATATTTTCTTCAACTAATATATCTTGTGCTTTCATATATGTTGGTTCAAATACTATTATTTCTGCCAAACCATACAAATCTTCTATTGTAACAAATGCCATTATTTTATTGTTTTTAGTATATTTCTTTTTTACTGATGTAATGATTCCAGCTATTTTCACTTGTTGACCATCTTCAAATTTGGTACTTTCTTTTACTCTTATTTCTGTGTTTTCTTCATTTTGAGAAACAGTTGAATTCATCTCATCTATTTCTCTCATTTGAAGTGAAGATATATTTGTAGTTGCAATTATCTGTTCTCTTATTTTTTCGAGTGGATGTCCTGATATATAAATTCCTAACATTTCTTTTTCAATTGAAAGTAATTCTCTTTCGTTTAACTCAGGTCTTTCCATAAAATTATATTTTATTTCATTTAGGTTATTTTCTTCTTCATTATTTTCACTTCCTAAGTCAAACATTGATACTTGTCCATCCATTCCTTTTTTGTTATAAGATTGTATTGTATCAATTATTGTTTCAAAAGACGCAAGTAATGTTGCCCTTGTTTCTGGAAATTCAGTAAATGTTCCTGCTTTTATTAAACTTTCTATGCATTTTTTATTTACAGATTCTTCTGACATTCTTTCACAAAAATCTGTAAAGTTTTCAAATTTTCCATTTGTTTCTCTTTCTTTAATTATACTGTCAACCGGCTGTATTCCAACATTTTTTATGCTACCTAGTCCAAAACGAATCATTCCATCTTCAACAGTAAATTTTCCAAAACTTTTATTAATATCTGGTTTTAATATCTCTATTCCCATTCTTTTGCATTCTTCTATATAATCTGGTATCTTATCTAGATTTCCTAAAAAGCTATTTAGCATTGATGCCATAAATTCTGCCGGATAATAAGCTTTTAAATATGCTGTTCTGTATGCAACTACTGCATAACATGCCGCATGTGACTTATTAAATGCATATTTAGCAAATTCTGCCATTTCATCAAATATTTTATTTGCTGATTCTGCATCTATTCCATTTCTTACACAACCTGGTACTACTATTTTTCCATCTTCATCAACTTGTCCATTAATGAAAACTTCTCTTTCTTTTGCCATTACATCCAGTTTCTTTTTTCCCATTGCTCTACGTACTAAATCAGCTCTTCCTAAAGAATATCCTGCCAAATCTCTTACTATTTGCATAACCTGTTCTTGATAAACCATACATCCATATGTTACATTTAAAATTGGTTCCAAACTTGGATGGGTGTATTCATTATGTCCTGGATTTTGTTTTCCTCTTATATATCTTGGAATTTGGTCCATTGGCCCTGGACGATATAATGATACACCGGCTATTAAATCTTCCAAACAATCCGGCTTTAATTCTTTCATGAAGTTTGTCATTCCTTGTGATTCAAACTGGAATATTCCTGAAGTTTTACCTTCTTGCCATAATTTATATACTTTAGGATCTGACATTTCTTGGTCAAATTTTACATCAATTCCTTTATTTTCCTTTACAAGATTGATTGTATCTTTTATAACTGTTAGTGTTCTTAACCCTAAAAAATCCATTTTTAATAGTCCTAATTCTTCAAGAGTTGTCATTATATATTGAGTAGAAATTTGATTGTCTCTTACATATAGTGGAACATATGTATCAACTGGGTCTTTTGTTATTACAACACCACAAGCATGTGTTGAAGCCTGTCTTGGCATTCCTTCTAGTGCCATTGCAATATCTAACAATTTGTGAATTTGCTCGTCAGATTCATATATATCTTTTAATTCTTTGTTTTGCTCTAATGCTTTTGGAATTGTTATATGTAATTCTGTTGGTATCATTTTTGCGAGCTTATCTGCTTCTGCATATGGAAAATCTAATACTCTTGCAACATCTCTTATTACCATCTTAGCCGCCATTGTTCCAAACGTTATAATTTGTGAAACATGGTCATGACCGTATTTTTCTGAAACATAATCAATTACTCTCTGTCTATCTACATCTGAAAAATCTACGTCAAAATCCGGCATGCTTATTCTTTCTGGATTTAAGAACCTTTCAAATAGCAAACCATATTTCATTGGGTCAATATCTGTTATTTCTATTGCATAAGCTAGAATTGATCCAGCACCTGACCCTCTTCCAGGTCCAACAGGAATTCCATGGCTTTTTGCAAAATGTATAAAATCCCATACTATCAAATAATAGTCAACATATCCCATTTTTTTGATTATACTAATTTCATATTCTGCTCTTTTTAAAATTTCTTCTGATGGATTTTCTCCATATCTCTTTTTTAGTCCGTCATCACATAATTTTTTTAAAAAATCATAATGTGTTGGATATTCTGCTGGCACATCATAGTTTGGCAATATTGTGTGTCCAAATTCAAACTCTACATTACATTCATCTGCAATTTTTACTGTATTTTCTATTGCATCTGGAAATGCAGAAAAATAGTCACTCATTTCTTGTGGTGATTTTACATATAATTCATCTGTTTCAAACTTCATTCTGTCTTCATCATTCATTCTTTTTCCTGTTTGAATACACAAAAGTATCTCATGATTATATGCATCTTCTCTTTTTAAATAATGTGCATCATTTGTTGCAACTAATGGAATATCTAATTTTCTTGCTAATTGTACTAATTTTTGATTTGCTAAAACTTGTTCTTTTAATCCATTATTTTGAATTTCTATATAATAATCTTTTCCAAATACTCTTTTATGCCATAATGCTATTTCTTCTGCTTTTTGATTTTGACCATTCAATAGTGCTTGATTTACACTTCCAGCTAAACATGCACTTAAACAGATTATCCCTTCATGATACTTTTCTAATACTTCTAAATCTATTCTCGGCTTATAATAATATCCTTCTGTAAATCCTATTGATACTAATTTACTTAAATTTTTATAACCTTCATTATTCTTGGCAAGTAATATTAAATGATTATATTTGTTGTCTATATTAGGTTCTTTGTTAAGTCTTGAACGTGGTGCAACATATACCTCACACCCTATTATTGGCTTAATTCCTTCTTTTTTACATGCTTTATAAAAGTCAATAGCTCCATACATTACTCCATGGTCTGTTATCGCCATTGCTTTCATTCCCAGCTCTTTCGCTCTTACTGGTAAGTCTTTTATTCTATTGGCTCCATCTAATAAACTAAATTCACTATGTATATGTAAGTGCACAAACTCTGACATAATCTT
>MNRR01000026.1:1290-2753 GCA_001916055.1 Clostridium sp. 28_12 | reverse complement strand
TAATTCTATCACATTATTTTCAATTTTAAAATAGTTTTTTTATTTTTAGCAAAAATGAAAAAAGGGCAAAAATGGAACCGACCCCAAATGTCCCCCCAAGGGAAAAAGCGGAACTGACACTAAATGTCCTAAAAAAAGCAATCCCCGCCTTAGCCGTAAGTTGTCTGAATTTTTAAGGACCTGTCTTCGACAGGTGGGTGCCTACTTGAATACTACTGGGCTTCTTACTACTCGAAAGTGTAAGCTTGCACGCCATACTCAAAGACTTTGGCCCCGGCTTAAACTTGTAGGTTCTAAAAATTCTATGCTATACGCACTATGCAGGGTTTTTGCTTATTTTTTATTAATAATATGATAGCATATAATTCCACTTATTGCAAATATTTTATAGTTCAAATCTTTTAAATTTTATATGCTGTTTTTATTATTTCTCCTTTTTTTTAATTTATTCTCTTTCTTTTTCTCTTTTATTAATTTGACAATATAACAATTCCTCCATAATCAATTACATCTAGTCCACTAAAATCGATTATATTTAAACCTCTTTGTTGTATAAACTGTTTTATACTTCCATCTTTATCAATTTTTTTTAAGTCTCCAGAAATTATTATGTTATTATTTATTCTCGAAATTGCACCACCTATAAAGCCTTTTATATTACTATATCCATTTTCATTCAGTAACTTTATGTCTAATTCATTCTTTAGATATAAAACATCTACTTTATGTTTTAATAATATCTTATATAATCCTTTATCTGTAACAATCGCACTATTATCGTCAATTACTGCTATTGAACAATTTGTATATCCTTGTGTTGTATTTATAAGTTCATATCCTTGTTTTACCAATTCCTCTTTTATTTTAGAATCTGTATATATAAAGTTATGTAATGCTTTTTTTCCTATTGTACAAACATTATATTTTATGTCATAAGGATATTTTTTGTCTATATATTCTACTCCTTTTTCTATATTATACCATTTTTGAAGATCGTTTTTTATTTGAATATACTTGCTCGGCTCCACTATTAATTTTTCTCCGATTTTGCACGTAAAAATATCCACATGTGCTGATATTTCTGGATATACATTATCACTTTTTTTTATTTCTTTTAGTTTATATCCTAATTCTTTTAATTTTTCTTTTTCGATTTTTCTCATTCGCTCATCTATTATTACAATTTCATTTTTCATTTCTTTTTACTAATTCTTCTGCCAATCCCAGATAATCTTGAGGTTTTAAATTTAACAAAACGTTTTTATCTGTTTCATCAATTTCTAGTTTTTGAATAAAGTCTCTCATTTCTTGAATTGTTATGTTTCTTCCTCTAGTCATATTTTTTAAAATTTCATATGCATTTTTATATCCATTCTTTCTTAATATAGTTTGCACTGCTTCTGCTAATATTTCAGGAGTATTATTTAATTCTTCCTTTAAAAACTCGTCATTTGCTTTAACTT
>MNRR01000026.1:0-1246 GCA_001916055.1 Clostridium sp. 28_12 | reverse complement strand
TCCTATTCCTTTTATAGTTTGTTTAATTGCTATAATCGTATGTGCCATAGCTACTCCTATATTTCTAAGAATAGAGGAATCACTCAAATCTCTTTGCATTCTGCTGATTTGTAAATTATCTATAAAGCTTGTCAAAATACCATTTGCAATCTTTATATTTGCCATGGAATTTTCAAAATTGATTGGATTTATTTTATGTGGCATTACAGAAGAACCAACTTCTCCTTTAACATTTTCTTGTATAAAATAGTTTCTGCTAATATACATCCACATATCATTGTCAAAATCAAGCATTATATTATTTAACAATTTTATTTCTGAAAATATTATTGATATATTGTCATGTGATTCTATTTGAGTAGTAAATAAATTACATTCTAATCCAAAGCTTTCTACAAATTCTTTACTTACTTGTATCCAATCGATGTTTGGATAAGAAATTACATGTGCATTAAAATTTCCAACTGTTCCATTAAATTTTCCAGCAATTTTTTCTGTTTTTATTTTATCTAAAATTTTGTTAAGTCTGTATACATATATTATCCATTCTTTCCCTACAGTTGTTGGTGTTGCACTTTGTCCATGTGTATGTGACAACATTGGTATATTATAATATTCATTTGCTTTACTCTTTATTGCTTCTATCAATTTATTCATATTTGGTATATATATTTCTTCTAAAAGTTGTTTTTCCATTATTCCATAGGCTAAATTATTTATATCTTCTGATGTACATGCAAAATGTATTAAATGATTGTATTTATCAATATTTTTTTCTTTAAATTTTTCATCTAAATAGTATTCTACTGCCTTTACATCATGTTTTGTAGTTGCTTCTATCTCTTTTACTCTTGTTGCTTCTTTTAAATCAAATTTTTCTCCATATGAATCAAATTCTTTAAGAGTTGCTAATTTTTTTAACCATTCTAATTCAACTATAACTCTATTTTTTATCAAATAATATTCACTAAAACAATTTCGCACTTCTTCTGTCATTTCTCTATATCTACCATCTACTGGTGAAATATTATATAAATTTAACATACTATCATTGCATCCCTTCCAGCTCCTATTCCAATAAATTTTATTGGAACTCCTACTATTTCTTCAATTCTATTAAGATATTTTTTTGCCTTTTCTGGCAAATCGTCTCTATGTTTTATTTCACTAATATCTCCAAAATTCCCTTCAAATGTCTCATATATAGGCTCGCTATTTGCTATTTCTTCTGAATCTGTTGAATATT
>MNRR01000020.1 GCA_001916055.1 Clostridium sp. 28_12 | reverse complement strand
CTTTTAATTTGGTATGGAATGATTTTATGAATGATGTTATAAAAGGAAAAGTTGAATTTGAAGATGGAGAATCAGAACTCGCAAATGAATTAAACAAACAAAGTTTTACAGCTGATCAATTATCAGAAAATTCATATTTTAAGATACAAGGACAGGCAAATGGTGAAGATTTAAAAAATAAAATTCAAAATGGAATAAAACAAAAATTTAATGAGAATAGCCAATTAATAGATAGAATTGATTGGAATGATTCAAATGGATATGTATTGTATGCGATGTTGAAAAAAGAATTTAATTTTTTAGAACCATTTTCAACAGCAATGGGAAGTTTGAAATTTAATAATTCAGAAACTAGAGTAAAATGTTTTGGAGTAGATAGCAGTAATAATCCTATTGCAAGTAAAAATGTAGAGGTATTGTTTTATAATTCTGAAGATGATTTTGCTATTAAATTGAAAACAAAAGAAGGAGAAGAGGTTATTTTATATAAAACAACAGGAGAAAACAAAACATTTGAAGAAAATTATCAAGAAATAAAAAAGCAACAGAGTAACTATTCAGGAAAAACAACATTTGAAAAAGATGATATGCTAAGGATACCTTTTATAAAAGTTGATGATGAAATTAACTATGATGAATTATGTGGAAAAGAAATTAAAAATAGTAAATATTATATAAAACAAGCATTACAAACCATAGACTTTGAATTAAATAATGTAGGTGGAAGTGTAAAAAGTGAAGCAGTAATTGATGCTACAACAAAAGCGTTAACAGAAAATGCAAGAAAAATGATATTTGATAGTGATTTTATATTATATTTAAAAGAAGAAAACAAAGAACAACCTTATTTTGCTTTAAAAGTAGATAATACAGATGTATTAGTACCAAACAATTTAGATTAATAATATAACTTTTAAATATAATTACTAATTAATTATATTTAAGCTAATATATTCAATAATTAAAAAGTAATATTGCAAAGAGATATAATTATTAAAAATAAAAAATTAATAATTATATCTTTTATATTTAATTGAAAAAATCTATATTTTATGATATAAAATTAATAAAAAATAGCATTTTTGTATTATGATGGAGAAAGAAAATGAAAAAATTTGAAGAATACTTTTCAATAATTTATATATTAGGAGGTTTTTTAATTCCAATTTGTATAGTATTATTAATTTATTATACATTTGTTGGAAAATCTTACTATAATGTAAGTTCTAAAAATGAAGAAACAATTTCAATGTTATTGAGTCAAGTTACAGAAATAAAAGAAGAAAATAAACTAAAAAGAATTGGATATATGCAAGGTCTAGGAGAGTGGATTTTGTATTTGGATTACAAAGATGGCACAAAAGATGAAATAGTATTAAAAGATCATGAAGCTCATGATTTGTATATGTATATTAAGCAAAATGGAAGTATAGCAGGAACAAAAGGAAAAGTGGCTAAATATACATTAATATTATCTATTTCTGTCATAATTATAGATAAAGTTTTATTAATAATAAATAAAAATAGAAAGAAATATTAAGAACTATAAAATTATTAAAACTAAATAAATAACAATTTTGAGGTGTATATTATTATGGAAAATCAAGAACGAAAAGCATATTTAACAATTGGTTCTGTAAGAGCATTAGATATAAGAGTTATATTTGAAGATACAGAGATTTTATATGAAGGTGCAGTTGAAAAAGCACCTACTGAAATTAAAAATTTAAGATATTCCAAAGTCGAGAATTCAGATAAAATGAATTTTTATGTGTATAATTTAAATTAACAAATAGTAAGTTGTAGGGGAGAATATTCTCCTTTTTTTAAAATTTTATCAATATAAAGATATAAGGTATCTTAAAACTAAAAAGGAGTTTAGATCTAAATTGAATGATTGTAAAGAAATAAAGCATTATATAAAAAATAATGAACTTGATTTAGAAAAAATAATAAATGAGTATTCATCTTATACTGCTACTATTATAAATAATATGGCAAGAGATAGTTTGAATAATGAGGATAAAGAAGAAGTAGTTTCTGAAGTGTTTTTTATACTATGGAAGAATAAAAATAAATTAGACATTAACAAATATTTAAGTTCATATATATTGCAGGAATAACAAGAAATGTAGTAAAAGAATATTTAAGAAAAACTAAAGTTAACTTTGATATTTCTGATTATGAAAATAGTTTATATAGTTATGATAAAATCGACCTTCTCGATAATAGTGTAGAAGAAATTAGTAAAATAGAAAAAAAGCTAGAAAATATGAAAGAAATTGATAAAAAGGTATTTTTAGATTTTTATTATTCTTCTAAATCAATTAAGGATATAGCTAAAGAACAAAAGATTTCTGAATTTAGTGTAAAGCAAAGACTATACAGAATTAGAAATAAAATAAAAAAAGAGGTTAGATAATATGAATAATAATAAAATTTTTGAGAAAGTAAAAATGAAAATAGCTATATCTAATGTAAAAGAGGAGGATATAGTAATGAATAAAAGCAAATTGAATATTATTGCAAAAGGTATAGGAATAGCAGCATGTATTGCTCTTTCAATGACAGGAGTTGTTTTTGCTAGTAGCAAAATAATTGAAAGTATTTGGAAAAATCCAGAAAAAGTTAACCCTACTTATGAAATTATAGATGAAATAAGAAAAAAGAATATAACAATAGATGAAGCAAAAGAAGTTGCTATAAATAAATTGGAAGAAGTTGGATTTAATTCAAATATTATAAAACAAGAAGAAAGAAAAACTTATAATAATGAAAATATAGATTATTTATTTACAACTGAAACTGAATATGAAATAACAATAGAGGGAAGCACTGGACAATTTTTTGCAATAAGAAATTGCAAAGAATTTAAGCAAGATGAAAATAAAGCATATACTCTTGAAGAGGCAAAAGAAATAGCAGATAAGTATTTTAAGCAATTTGGATTTGATAAAGATGGTTTTGAGTTTACTAAAGTTCAAGTAGATGTTGGACCTGATGTAAAAAAAGGCGGAGAGCAAACAAGAGGTAGTAGACTAGAAGTTAGGTATAATAAAAAATATGATAATCAAATAAGTAGTAGTCAGTATGTTAATATTGTATTAGATACTGGATTAGAAGACAGATTTGAATCTATAATGACTAAAAATGAACCTTTTGAAAATAACGAATATATCATTACAAAGGATGAAGCTGTTAGTAAAGCTAAAGAATATGATAAAAACATAACAGATATGAAAATAGCTGAAACAAAGGCTGAAAAGAAGATTGTTAAAATAAATGATAAGGCTTATAGCAGAATGCAAAATTATAAAGAGTTTTATGAACCAATGCAAAATGAAAATTTTGATAATTCAAAATATAATTATTATGCCGTTGATGAAAAATTAAGAAATGCTTGGGTAGTAGTGTTAAAATATGATGATAAATACTTTACAGATGATGTTGTAAAAAGATATTCAGAAGGAGCATTCACATATTATGTAGATGCTACTACTGGAGAAATAATTGGTGGGGAAATTTTAGATGGATTAGCATATAGTTTTTAAAATGTATATAACAACTTACAATAGAAAAGATAGATAAATTCAAATTTGAAATTATCTGTCTTTTGTGTTACAATCATCTCGAGAAATTACAATTTAGTAATTAGTTAGAAAAATAGTAATTTTGGAGGTTAGGCAAATAATGAAAAAAATAAATTATATATTGATAATAGTTGCAGTATTAGGAATTGTATTTGCATTTTCTATTTTTAGTAAGGAAGGTATTGCAATAAATGTGAATTCAAAAAATAAAGATTTAGTTAGTAAATCATTAAATGGAGAAATAGAAAATACGGATGATGTTACTAAAATTATATTAGGTCAAGGGTGGCACTCAGGAGAATTAACCATATATCATTCTTTAGGAAAGACAGAAACATTATATATTACAGAGGGAATGTTTAATTTAGGAGAATTAGAAAAATATATTAGAGAGAATGGATATAATTTAGACAATATAGGTTTTATTTCAATAGGAGTTTCTAGCATAATTTTAATATATTTACTTATTTATATGTATGTAAATAAAAATAAATCATAACAAGAAATTAAAATTTATTAGGGATTAGTTTTTTAATAACTAATCTTTTTTTAGTGAAAATCTATTGACAAAATAAGATTACAAGTGTAAACTCTTTATAAGATTACTTTCGTAATCTTATAAAGGAGTGATATATATACAAGAAAAATATAATATAACAGATGCCGAATTAGAAATTATGCAAGTACTATGGAAAAAGAAACAATGCAATTTAACGACTATAATCGAAGAATTAAGTAATAATGAAGAAAAGAATAAAAATACAATAAAAACACTAATACATAGATTAGTTCAAAAAGGTGCAATAGAATCAAGAAAAGTTAATACAAAAGAAGTAGTTTATATTCCTAAAATAAATGAAAAAAAGTTTTTATCAAAAGAAAGCAATAGTTTTTTAAAGAAATTTTTTAATGGAAGTACAGAAAGATTATTATTAAATTTTGTTGAAAATAAAAAGGTATCAAAAGATGAGTTAAAAAGACTTATAGATGTTTTGAAACAAGACGAAGATTAGGGAAAGGAAGAAATAGTATGTTAAATTTTGTTTTGAATTTTACAAGTCCTATGTTTTATAAAATATTATATATGAGCATTATAGGAATATTTGTAGGATTATTTATTTTAATTTTAAGAAAAATTTTAGATAAAAGAATTTCTCCTAAATGGAAATGTTTTATATGGCTATTGTTAATGTTTTCTTTAATAGTGCCAGTTAAATTTAACTTTGAAAAT
>MNRR01000025.1 GCA_001916055.1 Clostridium sp. 28_12 | reverse complement strand
GAACAGAATTAATGTGTGCATAAAATAAAAAACAAATTCAATATATTACGAGAATAATATATTAATTTGTTTCACATCATTGACTAACATACATTTGCAATATTTTTTGAATTTTGGTTTTATAAACTAATTCTTTAAATTAATCTTTAGTAACAACTTTTTTCAAAAATTGTGTGTTTTTTGTAATATTTTTGTCATAAAAGGATAGTTTTCCACAATTTTTTTGTTCTTATCCACAGTTTTTTTAAAATTATCCACAAATATCTTGACTTATTGTGTCATATTCTGATATTATACTGAAAAAGAATTGATAGGAGATTTATTAAGAACATGAGAAAAAATATTTGTTCGTGTAAATTTCACTATTTATTACATAATTATTACAAAGTTATCCACACATGTGGAAAACTTTGTGGATAACTTTATTGAAAGGATGTTTTATTATGCAAATGGACAAAGACGAACTATTGAACAAAGCAAAAGAATTACTAAAAGTAGAAATGACAGAAATTGCTTATGAAACTTGGTTTGGTCCTGTAGAAATTACTGAAATGACTGATACAACTATCGTCCTAAAAGCTAGTTCTAAATATGCGAGAGAGATGTTAGAAACTCGATACGCAGATTTAATTCTTAATACTTTCAAATATATCACAAATAGAGATTGGACTATTTCTGTATTTGCAGATGAAGACAAACAAGACGGAGAAAGTGGGGGAGTAATTGCTTCAAATAATTCAGATCCACAGGATACTGAAATTGAAACTTCAAACAGAACTCTTAACCCAAAATATACTTTTGAAACATTTGTTGTCGGTAACAATAACCGTTTTGCGCATGCTGCAGCAATAGCAGTTGCTGATAAACCCGGGGAATCATATAATCCATTATTTTTATATGGTGGAGTAGGTTTAGGCAAAACTCACTTAATGCAAGCTATAGGAAATAGAATTTTGCAAAATAATAGGTCAGCAAAAATTCTATATGTAACCTCAGAAAAGTTCACTAACCAAATGATAAATGCTATAAAAGACAACAAAAATGAAGTATTTAGAAATAGATATAGAACTATTGATGTTTTATTAATTGACGATATTCAATTCATTGCAGGAAAAGAACGTGTACAAGAAGAATTCTTCCATACGTTTAATGCCTTATATGAAGATAAAAAACAAATTATCATTTCTAGTGATAAACCTCCAAGAGAGATTCAATTTCTTGAGGATAGGCTAAAATCAAGATTTGAGTGGGGATTATTAGCAGACATTTCGTGTCCTGATTACGAAACCCGTTTAGCAATTTTAAGAAAAAAAGCACAAGAAGAAAAAATTATAGTAGATGATACAATTTTATCTAATATAGCAAATAAAATTGATTCAAATATTAGAGAATTAGAAGGCGTATTTAACAAAATAATTGCTACTGCTTCACTTACACATACACCAATAACTATAGAATTAGCTGAAAATACAATAAATGAATTTAAAGCAGCAAATGAAAAAGTACTTTCATCAGATTTTGTTAAAGAAACTGTTGCTAAATATTTTAATATTAACAAAGACGATTTATCTAGCAATAAACGTTCAAATGAAATTGCATTTCCAAGACAAATTGCCATGTTTCTATGTAGAGATGTTGCAAATATGTCTTATCCTAAGATAGGAGAGGATTTTGGCAATAGAGATCACTCAACAGTAATGCATGCATGTAAGAAAATTGAAAAAGAAATAAAAGAAAAAAACAACACCAAGTTAATTGTGGAAAGTGTGAAAAACATAATCATAAATGGTGAACAATAGAAATTTAAATAGTTTAGGTACTGTTTTGAAAAATTTGTTCATAAGGACAAGTGTTTGGTTGCAAAAAAGTTATCTTTACTTACGGAATCAATACATGAGATATCCACACCCAATTGTTGAAAGTGTGTTGATAAACTGTTAATAACTAAGAAATCCACAATGTGAAAAGAATAGTGTGGAAAAAGTTAAAGCTTATCCACTAAGTTATACACACAGATTTTTCTTAGGGATTAAATGTTTCCACATAGTTTTCCACATTATCCACAGGACCTAATACTATTACTACTAATAATATTTATATTATATTTAATAATTAATAAAGGAGAGAGCAAAATGAAAATTGTTTGTTACAAGGATAATATCCTTAAAGCATTAAATTCCGTAGTAAAAGGTGTTGCTAGTAAAACAACAATGCCTATACTAGAAGGAATACTTATTCAAACTAATGATAATGAAATTAAATTAACAACTTATGACTTAGAAATCGGTATAGAATATGTGATGGAATGTGAAGTTAAAGAACAAGGTAGTACAGTAGTTAATGCTATAATGTTTAGTGAAATTATTAGAAAATTACCTGATACAGAGATTTATATAACACTTAATGAAAATAATTTATTGGAAATTGAATGTGAAGGAGCTTTATATAAATTAACAACAATGAATCCTGAAGAATTTCCTGAATTACCTAAGATAGAAGTGGAAAATTCAATTGATTTAGAGCAGAATATGTTAAAAAATATGATAAGAAAAACAATATTTGCAGTTAGCAACGAGGAAAACAGACCAATATTCACAGGTTGTTTATTCGAAGTGGAAAACAATAAGCTAAATGTTGTTGCAGTTGACGGATTTAGATTAGCATTAAGAAGTATTTATTTACAAACTAAAGTAAATGACTTTAAAGCTGTTATTCCAGGAAAAACTTTAAGTGAAGTTAATAAAATTTTACAAGATTCTTTTGACCATATTAAGATAGGAATAGCTAAAAATCAAGCATTATTCGAGATGGAAAATTGTAAAATTGTTACTCGTATACTAGATGGAGAATTTTTAAATTACAAATCTGTAATTCCAAACAATTGGGAAACAAGGATTAGAGTAAATAAAAATAATTTACAAAATAGTTTTGAAAGAATTAGTTTAATATCAGCTTCTTCCATAGAAAAAGAGAAAAAATATCCTGTAAGAGTTTCTGTTGATATTGGAAAATTAACAATATCTTGTACAAACCAGACAGGAGAAGCTAAAGAAGAAATATATGTTTCAACAGAAGGAAAAAATATAGAAGCAGGCTTTAATCCAAAATATTTTCTTGATAGTTTAAAAGCAATAGATGATGAGGAAGTTTTTGTTGAATTTGGAACAAGTATATCCCCATGTTTAGTAAAATCTGTGGAAAACAGTGAATATGTTTACATGATTTTACCAATTAGATTAAAAGAATAGTTATTTGGTCAGACTTGCTTCTGACCAAATTTGTTATTTATGCAAAATGTAAATAAACATAAAATTGAGAAATAAAATAAAAATAAATTATTTATTATAAAATAATTAAAAAATAAAATAATCGATTAAAATCAAAATAAAAAGAATAAAATAGAAAAAAATAGAATAAAAGAGATATTTAATATTGAATATTGTAAAGTTAAAAGTTTACTAATGTTTACTTAAAATAAAAAATATAAAATTAAATAAATAAAATAATAATTAAAAAAATAATTTGAAATAATATAAAATAATATTAAAAAATAAAAAAAAATAAAAAATAGCAAAAAAATCGACGCACGAAAATCAAAAATAAGACGTTTTTATTTTTTATTAATATAATTTTATATATGAAAAATAATAAAAATTTTAAAAATTAAAATAAAAATCATACACAAATGGAGAATAATATGTGGATAAAGGATATAAAATTGAATAATTTTAGAAATTATAATAATAAAGAAATTCAGTTACACGAAAATATAAATGTTTTTTTTGGTGAAAATGCTCAAGGAAAAACAAATATAATTGAATCTATATTTTTATGTAGTATTGGAAAATCTTTTAGAACAAATAAAGAAAAAGAATTAATTAAATTTAATTGTGAAAAAGCGTCAGTTCAAATTAATTATCAAAAAAGTGATAGAGATGGAAATATAAAAATTGAAATTGGAGAAAAAAAGCAAGTATATTTAAATGGAATTAAAATAAAAAAATTAAGTGAATTACTAGGGAATATTAATATAGTAATTTTTACTCCAGATGATATTAATATATTAAAAGGTGGTCCTCAAAATAGAAGAAGATTTTTAGATATAATGATAAGTCAATTAAGACCTAATTATATGCATATTTTATCATTATATAATAAAACACTTGAACAAAGAAATAATTATTTAAAACAAATTAAAACAGAAAAAAAAGATGAAAATTTATTAGAAATATGGGATGAAAAATTAATTGATTATGGAATGAAAATTTATGAATATAGAAAAGAATTTTTAGAAAAAATACAAAATAAAATAAAATATATTCATAAAGAAATAACAGATGGAAAAGAAGATATTGAAATAGAATATATATCTGATGCTAAAACTAGACAAAATTTTACTAATGAGTTACAATCAAGAAGAAAACTTGATATTATAAAAGGATTTACGACCAAAGGAATTCATAGAGACGATTTTATTATATATATAAATAAGAAGGAAGTTGGAATTTTTGGTTCTCAAGGTCAAAATAGAACTGCTATGCTTTCTTTAAAACTTTCTGAATTACAAGTTATATATGATGATATTGGAGAATATCCAATTTTATTATTAGATGATTTTATGTCTGAGTTAGATGAGAAAAGAAGAGAAAGGTTTTTAAATAATATCAAAGATATTCAAGTTATAATAACATGTACAGAAAAATTAAGACTTGAAAAATTAAAATATTTTTCGTATAATGTTATAGATGGAGATATAATAGAAAAAGCATAGTGTGCGATTGAAAGGAAGGAATATAATGGAAAAGTATAATCACAAATATGGTGCAGATCAAATCCAAGTACTAGAGGGATTAGAAGCTGTAAGAAAAAGACCTGGTATGTATATAGGTAGTACATCTGTAAGAGGATTGCACCATTTAGTATATGAAATTGTAGATAACTGTGTAGATGAAGCTATGGCAGGATATTGTACAGAAATTAATGTTGCTATTGAACCAGGAAATGTTATTAGTGTTGAGGATAATGGTAGAGGAATACCAGTAGAAATTCACCCTAAAACACATATTTCAACGGCAGAAACTGTTTATACTGTTTTACACGCAGGTGGAAAATTTGGTGGAGATAGTGGATATAAAGTTTCAGGAGGTTTACATGGTGTAGGTGCATCTGTTGTAAATGCTTTATCTGATTGGACAGAAGTTACAATTCAAAGAGATGGCGGAATATATCAAATGTATTTCGAAAAAGGGAAAACTGTTAAGAAACTTGAAAAAATTGGAAACTCAAAAAAGACAGGAACAAAGGTAAGATTCCTTGCAGATGAAACAATTTTTGAAACTAGAAATTACGATTATGAAACACTAGAAACAAGATTTAGAGAAATTGCATTTTTAACAAAAGGATTAAAAATAACAATTGAAGATAGAAGAGATGAAGAAAATGTAAAAAAAGCAGAATTCTGTTTTGAAGGTGGATTAAAATCTTTTGTTGAATTTTTAAATAAGAACAAAGAAAAATTACATCCAACACCTATATATATAGAAAGAAATGGAGAAACACCTGTTGAAATTGCAATACAGTACACCACAGCATATACAGAAAATATTCATACATTTGTAAATAATATAAATACAGTTGAAGGTGGAACACATCTTGAAGGATTTAAAAGAGCATTAACAAAAGTATTTAATGATTATGCACGTAGCCATAATTTCTTAAAAGATAAAGATTCTAATCTTCAAGGTGAAGATATAAGAGAAGGAATTACAGCAGTAGTTTCTGTAAAAGTTAGAGAACCTCAATTTGAAGGACAAACTAAAACAAAATTAGGAAATAGTGAAGTTACAGGTGTTGTTCAATCTATGGTTAATGATGCACTATCAACTTTCTTAGAAGAAAATCCAAATGTAGCTAAAGCTATTTTGGAAAAATGTGTAAGTGCATCAAGAGCAAGAGAAGCTGCAAGAAAAGCTAGAGAACTTGTAAGAAGAAAAAGTGCATTAGAAACAACAACATTACCAGGAAAACTTGCTGATTGTAGTAGTAAAGTTGCAGAAGAATGTGAAGTATATATAGTAGAGGGAGATTCTGCAGGAGGAAGTGCAAAACAAGGTAGAGACAGAAAATTCCAAGCAATTTTACCATTATGGGGAAAAATGCTTAATGTTGAAAAAGCAAGAGCTGATAAAATTTATGGAAATGATAAATTAAATCCAGTAATTGTTGCGATAGGTGCAGGAATTGGAAATGAATTTGATATTACTAAAATTAGATATGGAAAAGTAATAATAATGGCTGATGCCGATGTCGATGGTGCACATATTAGAACATTAATGTTAACATTCTTCTTTAGATATATGAGACCTTTAATTGAAAATGGAAATGTTTATTTAGCTCAACCACCTTTATATAAATTATCTAAGAGAGGTATGGAGGATATTTATTGTTATACTGATGAAGGATTAGATAAAGCATTTGCTGAATTAGAGGCTAAAGGAATTGCAAGAGATACATTAGCTATCCAAAGATATAAAGGTTTAGGAGAGATGAACCCTGAACAATTATGGGAAACAACAATGGATCCAGCAAGAAGAACATTAGTACAAGTTACAATGGATGATGCAATAAAAGCAGATGAAATATTTAATATTTTAATGGGTGATGAAGTTAACCCAAGAAGAGAATTTATAGAAAAAAATGCAAAATTTGTAAAAAATCTAGATATATAAAATTAAACTGTCAACAGAGAAGAAACTCTATTGACAGTTTTTTCAAATTTAATAGGATTCCAAAACTTGTGGAATCCTATTATCTATAAAGCCAATATCAATCTTAACTCAGACTAATATATGTAGTAGTTTAATCTAATGTATATTGCTATACAAATAAACTATATACCACATATATTAATCAGTCGTTCGACTACAAATGCACTAGTAGAAACTATATTCATCCCAGAGGGACATACTAATAATCCCATATAATACAAGAATAATCTTAGTTCAAATATATTACATATAATTTAACCATATATAAAATATAAAAATAATCCTTGAAAATTTAAATAAAAATATAGCTTGCATATACATAATATATTCTTATCGCCGACATATATTAATCCATAAAAATAAACCAATATACATCTTTGCTCGAATATTAATAAACTAATTTTTAATCTATTAATACTCTTTACTCAACTGATATTAACCTTACACACTTATTATGTGCAAAAAGTTTTTTTATATTCAAAAAAATAAAAATTTTTTGAAAAAATTTTTTGTCGAATCGTGTCGAACGATTTTTCTTGCAAATCAAAGCAAAACAGTGTATAATAAGTAAGCAATGGATCATAAAGGAAAAAATTAGGAGGTGAAAAAGAATAAAATCAATACAAAAATGGATTTCGATAGAAAAAATTTTAGATAAAGGAATCATTAAATTAAAAAAGAATAAGTATATAAAAATACTAAGAGTAATTCCTATAAATTATAATCTTAAAACTCAATTAGAAAAAGAGTCAATTTTAAATTCTTATAAAGTTTTTTTAAAAACATGTAATTTTGATATACAAATTTTAATTCAAAGTAAAAAAGAAGATTTAAGTAATCATATGGAAAATATTCAAAAAATTTCACAAATAACAAAAAATAATATTTTAAAAAAGTATTCAGAAGAATATATAAAATTTATTAAAGAGAAAAATGATAGAAACAAATCTGCATCAAAAAATATTTATTTAATTATAATGAACAATTCAGAAAATTTAGAAGAAAATATAATTCAAGATTTAAATGAAAAATATTTTAAAATTAAAGATTGTTTAAGTAGATGTGGAAATATTGTATTAGAATGTAAGAAAGAGGAAACTAAAAATATTTTGTTTTCATTTTTCAATTTAAAAAAATTTTTAGAATAGGAGGTGTAATAAATAGAAAACAAAATAAGAAAATTAATGATAAATAAAAAAGAAAAAAATGAAATAAAAGAAGGTTTTTTTGACGAAAAAGATTTTATATCACCATCATATATAAATTTAAATAATCCAAGATTTTTAGAAATAGACGATTATTTTTATTCAGGAATAACAATTGTAAATTATTATAGAGAATATAATGATTTAATTTTAAAGTCATTAATAGAAACTAGTATTAATATGAATATTTCTGTTTTTTATGAAAAAAAAGAAACTTCAAAAGTTATAAAAGAATTAACCTATAATATTGGAAATGTAGGAGTTGAATTAAAACAATCAAATGAAAGTAGGCAAGATATAGATATTGCAGCATTTACATATAATGATGCTAAATATATAAGAAAAGAACTTCAGATAAATAATGAAGATATGTATTTTCTTTATATTTATTTAACATTATTTTCTACTAATAAAAAAGAACTAGAATATAATTTAGATAAAATCGAAGGTATTTTACAGAGTAAAGGGCTACAAACAAGAAGGACGAACTTTAGGCAAGAACAATTATTTATTTCATGTTTACCATTGATGGAAAATAAAGAGGAGTTAAAAATAATAGGAAAGAGGAATATTCTTACATCTGGATTAATAAGTACATATCCATTTATTTCCTCTTCAATCGTTGAAGAAGAGGGGATTTATGTAGGAAATAATATGTATAATAATTCACTTATATTAATAGATAGATACAATACAAATAGATATAAAAATGCTAATATGTGTATTTTCGGAACAAGTGGAGCAGGAAAATCGTTTTATACTAAATTGTTAATTTTAAGAAATACTTTATTAGGAATTGAACAATACGTAATAGATCCAGAAAGAGAATATAACAATATTGCACAAAATTTAGGAGGAACTATTATTAAAATAGGACCTACTTCTGAAAATTATATAAATATTTTTGATATTAGAAAAGAAAGTATAGAAGAAAATGAACATGGATATTTAGCAACTAAAATAGGAAAATTAATTGGTTTTTTTAATTTGATTTTTGGAGAATTAAATGAAGAGGAAAAAGCAATATTAGAAGAAAAATTAATTCAAACATATAAAAAGAAAAATATTACATTTAATGACAAAACATTATATAAAAAAGGAAAATTTAAAACTACAAAAGATATGCCGATTTTGGAAGATTTATATAATAATTTCGATGATGAAAGAACAAGAAAATTTAAAGTTAAATTAATACCATTTATAAAGGGATCATTAAAATTTTTCAATAATTATACAAATATTGAATTAAATAAAAAATTAATTATTGCAGATGTTTATGAACTAGGTGAAGAAAATATGAAATATGGAATGTATTTATTTACTGAATTATTTTGGGATAAAATAAAAATAAATAGAAAAATAAAAAAGGCAATTTATTTAGATGAAATTTGGAGATTAATAGGAGTAACTTCTAATAAAGAAGTAGCAAAATTTATTTATAAAATATTTAAAACAATAAGAAAATATGGAGGAAGTAGTGTAGCAATAACACAAGATATTTCGGATTTATTTAGCTTAGAAAATGGAACTTATGGAAAAAGTATTTTAAATAATTCTAGTATAAAAACATTTTTTTCTCTGGAAGAAGAAAATATAAAATTATTAGCACAATATTCTAATTTATCAGAAAAAGAAAAAATGGAAATAAAATCCTTAAGAAGAGGAGAATGTTTGACTTTTGTTGGAGATGAACATGTTCTAATAAGTATAGAAGCTAGTGATTTTGAAAGAAAAATTATAGAAAGGAAAAATATTAATGGAAATAAATAATAGATTAAATATAGAAAATGAAAAAAATAATTTTTTTAATAATACTTTTGGAAAAACAATTAATTATGCAATTGATATTGGACTAAGAGCAATATTACCAGATCTAATAGAAAATCAAGTTATTGATATAAAAAATTCTTTATTAAATAATGGATTAAAAACAGGAATAGATACTGCAATAAATTCAGCTGTAAATTTTGGAAAGAGTACGGCTGGAATATTTACAGGAAATTTTGAAAATATTGAACAAGTAAAGATTGCAATAGGAAATGGTGGGATTGTTGATAGCATTTCTGATGTATTAGATAATGTAATAAATAGTGCATACAAAAAAGGATATATAAATAGAGATATAAAAAATGTAATAAAAAATGGAAAAAATGTATTATTAAATAATGTATCAAATAATATAAAAAAAGAATTAGATGAACAAGTTGAATATGTAAAAAAGATGGAAAGCGAAGTGAGTGAATGGAAAAAGTGCTATAATAACAAAGATTTTGATGGAATGGAGAAAGCATATAAAAAGATAGAAAAACAATATGAAAAAATAGTTCCGATAGAAAATTTAATAAACGAAACCAAACAAGTAAAAGCACTTCATGAATTAATTAAAAATAATGGAAAAAATTTTAATATTGCAGAAGATGAAAAAAGATTAGCGAAAAATTTGGCATAAAAAATTTAAGAATTTCTAAATAATAAAAAATTCTTAAATTTTCATATAATTATTTATTTTCATCTAATATTTTTTTACAAAAATCATTTGAACACATAACAATATGATAAATAAAATCAGATGTTATATCAGAATTTACTGTTAAAATATTATTTATCTTTTGAATTACTTCATTATTATTTTGATTGCCAAATAATAAATAGTCCGCAGAAACGCCAGCATATTTTACAACTTTCTTTAATGTTTTTACACTTAATGAACGTTCACCTCTTTCAATTTGTCCTAAGAAAGAATCAGTAATATCAATTTTTTCAGAAAATTGTTCTCTTGTCATGTGCATATTTTCTCTTATTCCGCGTAATCTTTCTCCAATATCAATGTCTTCTTGATTAAATTGCATATGTTCACCTCACAAATTTTTTAACAATTATATAGCGAAATTTGCTAACAGATAATAAGCAAAAAGCATATATTTAAGATATACATAAATATAAAAAATATACTGGATTCAATTGGAAATTTTAATTAAATATTTTAAAGAAAGTTGCTAAAATCCTTGCAAAATAAGCGTTAGTGTAATATAATACAATAGTAAAAGAAAAAAGAAAGAGGTAGAAAACTATGGAAGAAAGACAAGACGGAAATGTAATAAAAAGAGACATTGAAGAAGAAATGAGAACTGCCTACATTGATTATGCAATGAGTGTAATTGTATCAAGAGCATTGCCAGATGTAAGAGATGGTTTAAAACCTGTACATAGAAGAATATTGTATGCAATGCATGAAGATGGAATTACATCAGACAAGCCATACAGGAAATGTGCTAATACAGTTGGGTCTGTATTAGGAAGATATCATCCACATGGTGATGCTTCTGTATATGATGCAATGGTAAGAATGGCACAAGATTTTTCAATGAGATATATGTTGATTGATGGACATGGTAATTTCGGTTCAATAGATGGTGATGGAGCTGCCGCAATGAGGTATACTGAAGCAAGAATGTCAAAAATAGCAGAGCAAATGTTAGTAGATATTGAAAAAAATACAGTAGATTTTATGCCAAACTATGATGACAGATTGCAAGAACCAACTGTTTTACCAGCAAAAATACCAGCATTATTAGTTAATGGTTCATCAGGGATTGCCGTAGGTATGGCAACAAATATACCACCACACAATTTAACAGAAGTAATAAATGGTATTATAAAAATAATTGATGATGATAATGTAACAGATGATGAATTAATACAAATAATTAAAGGACCAGATTTTCCAACAGGTGGATTAATTCTAGGATTAGAAGGAATTAAAGAAGCCTATAAAACAGGAAGAGGAAAAATAATAATGAGAGCTGAAGCTGAAATTGAAGAAATGAGTGGAAACAGACAAAGAATAATTGTTTCATCATTACCATATCAAGTAAATAAAGCTCGTTTAATTGAAAATATTGCAAGACTTGCAAGAGAAAAGAGAATAGAGGGTATCTCTGAAATGCGTGACGAATCTGACAGAAAAGAAAAAGTAAGAATTGTTATGGAATTAAAAAGAGATGCTAATCCTCAAGTTGTATTAAATCAATTATACAAAAATACTCAAATGCAAGATACATTTGGGGTTATCATGTTAGCACTTGTTGATGGAGAACCAAAAGTTTTAACATTAAGACAATGTTTAGATTGTTATATAGAACATAGAAAAACTGTAATTTTAAGAAGAACACAATTTGATTTAGACAAAGCGCTTGCAAGAGCACATATATTAGAAGGACTAAGAATCGCAATTGATAATATTGATGAAGTAATAGCAATAATCCGTAGCTCTTATGATGATGCTAAGGAAAGATTAATTGAAAGATTTGGTTTAACAGATATTCAAGCACAAGCAATATTGGATATGAGATTAAAAACATTATCTGGTTTGCAACGTGAAAAAATTGAAGAAGAATATAAACAATTAATGGAATTAATCGAACATTTAAGAGCTATTTTAAATAGTGAAAAATTAGTATTTGATATCATAAAAGAAGAACTTATTGAAATAAGAGATAAATTTGGAGATGATAGAAAAACAAAAATTGTTGCTGCTGAAGGTGAAATAGATATAGATGACTTAATAAAAGAGGAACAAACAGTTATTGCCTTAACACATTTTGGATATATTAAGAGGATGCCAATTGACACATATAGAAGCCAAAAACGTGGAGGAAAAGGAATAACAGGAATTGCAACAAGAGAAGAAGATTTTGTAAAACAAATATTTACAGCTTCAACTCATGATACAATATTATTCTTTACAAATAAAGGTAAATTATACAAATTAAGAGGATACGAAGTTCCAGAAGCTGGTAGAACTGCTAGGGGAACAGCAATTGTAAACTTATTAAGTTTAGACGCAGGAGAAAAAGTTTCTGCAGTTATACCAATTCAAAATTTTGCAGAAGGTAAATATTTATTAATGGCAACAAAGAATGGTTTAATAAAGAAAACTGCACTTGCTGAATATAATTCTGCTCGTAAAACAGGTTTACAAGGAATAACATTAAAAGAAGATGATGAACTTATTGCTGTAAGACTAACAGATGGGGAAGACAATGTTGTACTTGTTACAAGAAATGGTATGTGTATTACTTTTGATGAAAAAGACGTACGTCCAATTGGTAGAGTTTCTCAAGGTGTTATAGGAATTAGAATTGATGAGGATGATGAAGTAATTGGAATGGAATCAATAATATCAGGAGGAAAAGCAACATTGCTTGCAATTACTGAAAATGGATTTGGTAAGAGAACAGAACTTGATGAATATAGAGTACAAATTCGTGGAGGTAAAGGAGTAATAACATATAAAGTAACTCAAAAAACAGGAAAACTAGTTGGTGCAAGGATTGCAACAGATGATGAAGATGTAATGCTTATAACAGATAAAGGTACAATAATAAGACTTAAAGTTAAAGATATAAGTGTTTTAGGACGTTCAACGCAAGGTGTTACTTTAATGAGAACAACAGATGGAGGAAAAGTGGTTAGTATGGAAACATTGACTCCAGAAATAGCAGAGGTTGAAGAAGATGAAAAATAAGAAAACATGAAAAATTTTCTTTATATATAAAAATATAAAAAAGATTGTCTTTATCTGACAATCTTTTTTGTAGAAAATTTTATATAAAAAGCAAGATAAAATAATATTTTATTTTTATGCTTTTTGGCTAATTTAATGTTTTGTACTAAGTCTTAAGTCATCACCGAAAAAATAATAAATATCATAGAATCCAGCAATACGAGACCCAATACGTTCTTCATAATTTCTAAAAATATTATTTATACCTAAATTAGTAGAAATAATTGTTTTAGTTACTTTATTATTTAAATTAAGTAAACGCGTATTTAAAATTGTAAATAATTCACTTAATTTCATACTATTTAAACATTCGGTTCCAAGATCATCAATGATTAATAAATCAGCTTCTAAAACGTTTTTATAAAAATTATCTTGTTTGGAATTTTTATATTTATTCATTTTATTATCAATTACGGTTTCTAATAAAACAGGAGCCGTTTGATAAAGTACGTTTTTTCCTTTTTTAATTAATTCATTTGCAATGCAGTTACTCATAAAAGTTTTTCCAAGTCCTGTATTACCTGTGAATAATAAGTTTTTAGTATCAGGATTATCAAAATTATTAACAAATTCAATACATTTTGATTTTATATTAATAATATTATTACGAGGTGAAATATTTAATCTATATTTTTCAGAGTTTATTGAATCTGAAAAAATATTAATATTAAATGTTTCGAAATTTTCCTTGCTTAAATTTGATATATTAGATTTATTATAAGATATATCTAATAATTTTTGCTTTAAACATGGACACATTGCAGATGCTGAATTTTGTGTTTGAATATATCCGGTATCTTTACAAATTTTACATTCATAATAAGGTTCCAAAAATTCTTTTGGGATATCGTTATTTTGTAAAATTTTTTCTTTTTCTTTTTTTAGGTTTTCAACTTTTGAAGTTAATTCATTAAATGAAGTTGTATTTCCATTTAAGATATTTTTAGTTGTTGTAATTGCAAAGGTATTTAGAGAATCTTCAATTTCTTGGAGTCGAGGAACTTTTTCATAAAGTTCTTGTTTACGTTTTTCTAAATCAAGTTCTGCTTTGCGTTTTTTTTGGTCATATTCTAATAATAAATCTGATAAAATTTCGTTAGACATTTATATCTCCTTCTATGTTAGAATATAGTGATGCAGATATTTTTGACTCAGTATAATTTGAATTATCTGGAAATCCCATTGGAGAATTTCCTTGGTTTGCATATAAAAATGCTAAGTTATCATATTGTCTTTGGTCAAAAGATGCTTTTGCAACTTGTTTTTCTAACTTTTTAGTTTCTTTATTTTGTTTATTTCTTTGCTCTATAAATGCAAGAATTTCATCTGGTGTTTTTAGATTTCTATCATGCCAATTTGTTATTATATTATTGAAATATTCGAATGTTGGGTTTGACTTGAATACACTTCTTTTTAAGGCTATTTCAATAATATTTAAGTCATAACCGAAGTCAATAACCCATTTTTCTATATATGCCTCTTCGTATTGTGTAAGCGACTGTTTTCCAAGTTTTTTTGCAATTGATTTTTTAATTTTTACTAATTTTTCTTGTTTTTGATAATATAAATCCAGGTCATTCCAAGTTTGAATCTTGTTATTTCCCCATGCTTCTGCTACTGTTTGCACATATTTTTTGTGAAGGGCAGAACGTTTAAAACAGTAATCAAAAAGAGCAATCATAACCTGGTCATCGAAATTATACTTTGTAAACCACAAATCAATATCGTTATACCAAGATGGTCCCATTATACCTTGGAAATATGCATTATTTATATGCTCAATTACTTTTGCACGCTCTTTATTTTTAGCAACATCAGCTACTTTTTCCGCCGAAATTGTTAAGTTTGGCTTATATAATTTGTTTAAAACTTGTTCTTGTAGGTTTGCTACTACATATCCAGTTGTTTTTCTTATAATTAAATCATTTGATTCCAAATATGTAATAGAATCATTTATATCTTTTAAAGGTAATGCTAATTTTTTTGATAAATCATTTAATTTTATATCTTTTTTATATTTAGATAAAAATATTATATATAAATAAACTTTAACACTACTTGAAGGCATTTGTGATAAGTGTTCTGCAAAAAAGATGTCAGGAACGACAGTTTCTGAGAATAATAATGGCAATTCCGGTTGTTCTAATTTCATTGTATCATTCCTCCCCCTTAAGGAATAAATAGTTTAAAACATTTTTAAACTAAACCCCCTATAATAAACTAAGAAGAATTATATATAATTTAAGAAGAAAAATCAAGTGAAAAATGAAATAAAAATAATAAAAAAATTTCCGAAAACACTACTTACTAATTTAAGTAAGTAGTATTTTCAGAAGTTTTAATATTTTTTAAATAAATATAATTTAGGACGAAAAATATATTTTAAAATATAATTAAATACATATAAAATAGGTTCACCATTAAAACCAACAATGCTAAAAATAGTTAGAGGAAAACATAAGGATATAAAAATAAAAATTTTAATATTCCAGTTTTTAATAAAAAAATGTAATAGTATAAAAATAATTACATACCAAAAGATATTAAAAAAAGCTGTAGAATAATCAATTATTCCTAAAAGTTTATTTTTAAAATTATAATTTTGCGGAAATATAAATTTCATTTAAAAACTCCTTTCTAAAATATAATTAATGTGTTTTTTTGAAAATGTTTTCCACATTTTGAGTAAAAGTTGTGGAAACACCACCTATAAAATCACGCACAAAAGAATTTGATTTTATTAAAGTATACATTGCACCTATATATATAAATTTGGTTAATAAATTATTTGAAGAATAATCCATAGAAAATAGTATTAATAATACAATTGCAACAATTATTTGTATAAATAGCAATGAAAATAGATTTTTGCTCCAAGCCTTGAAGAACCAAGAAGTGCTTTCTAAAACTAATGACAAAATAGCAAAAGGAGTAAGTAATATAAATATTTTTAACATTACATATCTGAAAGAATATGTAAATACAAGATTTAATAAAGATGTAGTAAGAGAAGCTTTTATTATGCCATCTAAGGAGAAAATGTCAAGCGAAGAATCTGTATTAAAGCTGGAATTTAGTTCTGAAATTAATTCAGAAAAACAAATACTTTTATGGAATAAATCCTCGCCAATACTTCTGATAGCTAAAGAAATATTTGAAATTATATTTAAAAATTGCTCTATAAAAAAATAAGAAGAATTAATGCAAATTCCCCAAATGATAAGTTTAAATATAAATTGTTTAGGGTTTTCAACTTGTTGGTAAGTAAAATGTGCAAATAATAATTTTATTGAATAATATAATAAAACACCAAATAATAACGAATTTGCAATTAGTAAAATTCCATTAGATGTTGAAGTTCCTAAGATTTTTTCAAAATATGAATCATTTATTATATCTGAATTAACAAAGGTTATATCATCAAGAATGGAATAGATACTTTCATCAATTGAAGAAAAAAGATTGCTTAAAATTGTATTAATTGCTTCGATGATGTTAGCTGTGATATTAAAATTATTTTCCATTTAATCACCTAACCAATTAATGACTGAATTGCAGATAATATTAAATCTATTGCTAAAATAAAAGCATAAGAAAATAAGGAACCTGTTATCAATTTTTTTCCTGTTCTAATTTTTTCTTCATCACCAAAGCTAAATTTTCTCATTAGTGCCCCAGTACAAACAGCGACTGCAGCTGCAGGAGTAGATATTTTTATAATCCAACTTTCTATGTCTTCGAAAGCGCTATTTAACTTATTAACTAGTTTTGGTGTGGCTCCAAAAACAGTGGTAGAGAGTGCAAGTATAAGATATGTAGCTAAAACAACAATACATAATATTTTTTTCATTTTTTTAAACCATCCTTTTATAAAATTTGAATTTTTTGGAAATTCATAAAACCTATTTTTTAAAATATGGAAGCATTTTCAATTTGCTCGGACTTATTATATGAAAACCATCAGATAAAAAAGTAAGGGCTGAAAATGTTTCCAATTCTTGTGTAAAAAAGTTAGTATCATACATAAAATCTTTTTGTGTATATGTATTAAAACTTTCTGTAATGCTCGAATTTTGAGAATTTAAAGAATTTGTAATATAATTGAATTTTGTTTCTTTGGCATTTTCTGAAATTGCTCTAGATGTGTGAATTTTTTCTTCTTTTCCTAGTTGTTTTTGAGCTTCTTCAATTGTGAAAATGTCATCAGTTCTAAACCAGATTTTGTTAATAAGATTTTGAATAATTACTTTTACGGCATTTTCATCTTTTAAAGAGTTTTTCAAAGAAGAATAGCTTTGAGTTGAAACAATATTAATACATTTTGCCTCACGACTAAGAGAAAAAAAGTCAGCATCGGTTTTATTAACATATTCTGCATATTCATCACATATAAAAACTGTAGTTTTTATTTTCGAATGTGATAAGTTATACATTACTTCTGATTGAAAATCTAATTTTAAATATGCTGCAATTATTTTTGAGAGGTTTTTATATTCAGCGATATTCATATTAAGAACTACAATTTTTCCATTTTTAATCATAGAAGAAAATCCCTTAAAATTTAAATCTTTTTTTTCTGGACAAAAAATTTTAGAAATTTTATAATCCGAGACAAAAATATTTGTTATTCGAGAAATTTCAGACCTTAAAATTGCTAAAGTTCTAGGGTCAAGAGAATTAAATTCTTTTTCAAAAAATTCTAAGGCGCTGTTTAATTCATATATTTGTTTGTGGGATAATTTTGATTCATAAAATAATTTTTTTAACACTTCAATTTTTGATTTATAATAATTTGGTTCTATAACAAGCTTGTGAAGTTCAATAAATGTAACATAACCATTATTATATAATCTACACAATTTAATGCATTCTGCCAAAATTTGTTCTGCTTTGTCTAACCAGAATGATTCAGAATTATTTTCAGAAAAAAGTAGTAGAATAGTTTTTAAACGATTTGCTAAAACTATAGGAGTTAAATTTGGCTTATGCAATGGATTATAACGGATTTTTGAATCTAAGCCAATTTCTAGTATATCTTTTTCTAAATGATATTTTGAAGCAAATTGTTTGACTTGTTTGAAATAATTTCCTTTTACATCTAATATTAAAATACCTAATTTATTGTTTGGATTAAGAGAATTATACTTAAAAAATTGTTCCGTAAAAGGATACATAGCAGAACTTGTTTTTCCTGTTCCAATTGTCCCTGTAATTAAAAAATTTTGATACAAACCAGATTCTGGAATGTAAGTTTTTTGATTTGTAGAAATATTTTGACCGATTAATAATTGTAAGGAGGAGTTATTTCTATTTGAATTATTTTCTAAATTTATTCTTGAATTATTAGAAAGTTTTTCAGAACCTTTGAAAATATTAAATCTTGAAATTAAAGAGTTTAAAATGACTACATTAGAGAATAGGTAGAAAAATATGAAACTTGTTTTTAAATATTTCCAAAGTATAGGGTTATCATAACAAATATCAGATGGATGTAATCCAAAAGAAACAATAATTTCATCAGCTAAATATATAGGACAAAAAAATTGATAAGAACAAATTGAAAGTAATAATACAAATATGCATGTAAATATAAAACGTTTAATAAAAATCACTCCTGTTTTCATTTTTTTGTTTAATTTTTAATTTGGAACCTTGTAAATTATGAAACAATTTAATATCAAAAAATGTATAAATTGAATATAAAGTAATAAACAAACTAATAATATAAATGATAAAAAATATATTAATTAAAGTACTTAAAGTCATAATTAAAAAGTAATCACCGCCTTTTTCGTAAACATAATACAACAAATTTTTGATTTTGTCTATACTTTTTTGAAATTTTGTGATAAAATAAATTCAGGTTTATGGATATACCTTAAAAAATCCAAATATTTTTATAAGGATGGTTATAAAATGAAATTTAGTAAAGACACAAAAATTGGCGAAATTTTACAAGTTGCTCCAGAAAAAGCAGAAACTTTAATAGAATGTGGAATGCATTGTTTAGGATGCCCTGCTTCTCAAATGGAGACTTTAGAAGAAGCTTGTGATGTTCATGGTATAGATGTTAAAGAAGTTTTAGAAAAATTAAATGCTTAAAAATAAAAAATGCTGACAAAAAACACATGAATTTATAATAAAAAACAAAAAAATAAAAATTTTTTAAAAATTTTTTAAAAATGTATTGACAACTGCAAAAAAATCGTGTATTATATAAAAGCGTTGTGCAGTACATGCATACGGGCTATTAGCTCAGGTGGTAGAGCACTTGACTTTTAATCAAGTTGTCCCGCGTTCGAGTCGCGGATAGCTCACCAAATTAAAAGGAATTCTAGTTTGAAAAAAATTAGAATTCCAAATATTATGGCCCCGTGGTCAAGCGGTTAAGACACCGCCCTTTCACGGCGGAGTCATGGGTTCGATTCCCGTCGGGGTCACCAGAATGCCACTTTAGCTCAGTTGGCCAGAGCACCGCACTTGTAATGCGGGGGTCCTCAGTTCGAATCTGAGAAGTGGCTCCAAATTGTCAGTAGTTTTGCTTAAAGCTTAATTACTGGCTTTTTTATTTTACATTGCACGGAAAAAAAGCGATCTCACGTGTGCAAAAGGAGGGAAAACATGGTAATACTTGTTACAGGAGCATCAAGAGGGATTGGAAAAGAAATAGCAAGAAAAATGGCTGAAAAAGGAAATAGTGTTATAGCGAATTATAATAAATCTGAAAAAGAAGCAGAAAAATTACAAAAAGAGAATGATAATATTGAAATATATAAAGCTGATGTTTCTAATAGGACAGAAGTACATGAAATGATACAAAATATATTAAAAAAATATGGTAAAATAGATGTAATGATTAATAATGCCGGAATATCAGAAGAAAAAATGTTTATTGATGTTACAGATGAGGATTGGAATAAAGTTATTAATACAAATTTATATTCTGTCTTTTGTGCTATCCAAGAAGCTTTACCTAATATGATTTCAAGAAAACAGGGGTGTATTATAAATATCTCTTCTGTGTGGGGGATTGTTGGGGCTTCATGTGAATGTGTATATGCTGTTAGTAAGGCAGGAATTGATGCAATTACTAAATCATTGGCAAAAGAGTTAGGACCATCTAATATAAGAATTAATTCAATTGCTCCTGGTATAATTGATACTGATATGAATAAGAATTTGACTAAACAAGAATTGGAAGAGATAAAAAATGAAATACCATTAGAAAGAATTGGAAAAACAGATAGTATTGCAAAATGTGTAGAGTGGCTTATAGAGGATGAATATACTACTGGGCAAGTTATATCGATTAATGGTGGTTGGATAATTACATAGAAACTAAAAAGAGGATTTTTATAAATCCTCTTTTTAAAAATAATATATAATTTTGGTAAGCTAAATCATTGTTCTGAAGCTTTTTTCTTGTAGTTGCCAGAGATTACTTTTGGCAAGTATGTAATTATTTTATAAATAGCTAAACGAATTTTTTTGCTCCAGATATAAGATTTTCTTAATTTTCTTGCATGACCTAAAGAAACAGGTTCATCATCTAAAACAATTAATTCTACTGATTTCTTTTCGATAGGGAATACATAATTTTTATTATAATTGTTATCCCATTCACCATTTTCATTAAAGAAACAAAAATTAAGTGTTTCACTTGAGATAAGCTCTATTTCAGTTTGAAATCCTAGTTCGGTTTTTTCCATTACAATATCTTTTACATTGTCCCAATTTTCTCCAAAACCATAATGAAAAAATACTTTTTCAGAATTATCTTGGAAAAACTTACCTGTATATGAAATTTTAACTTTACTATTTTCAACTAATTTATCTGTATTAAAAAATATATTCTTTGTCAACTCCATTTTTTAAACTCCTTTATCTTTTGTTGGGTATATTATATTATTAAATTTTACAATATTCAAGTGTTTTTTCAAAAAAAATGCAGTTTTTTCTGAAAGGGAATAATGTTCTAAAAAAAACATATAAATTATTAAAGAAAATGGTTTAAATAAATTGTCAAATTTTGAACTTTGTGTTAATATAGATTAAGAAGTAAAAGGAGTAAAGTATGGAAAAAATTAAAAAAGATGTAAACGAACAAGAAAACCGTGCTATTCAAGAATTAGAAAATGATAGTACAAAAGAAAAAGAGTCTGAAGTATCAGAAAAAAAAGTAAGAAAAGTGAAAAAACAGGAAGAGACAGTGGCAGCAATACAAGAAGAGAAGACAGAAGAAAATGAAGAAACAGAAATTGTAGAAGAAAAAGTAGAAAATTTGGAATTGCCAGAAACAGAAGAACGAAAAAGCAAAGTAGGAATTATACTTATAATAATTGCGATAATAGTAGTAATAATTGCTTTAACAACAACAATATTTGCCGCAGTAAATTTAAAAAACACAAAAATACTAAAAGGAATTTCAATAGGAAAAACAGATGTATCTGAATTAACACAAGAAGAAGCAGAGAAAAAACTTGAGGAAATATATTCAAATAATAATGCAGAAAAAAAAATATATTTAAGTCATGGAAGTTATGAAACATCAATTACATATGAAGCTTTAGAGGTAAAATATCATATAGAAAAAGCAGTAAAAGAAGCATATGAAATAGGAAGACAAGGAAATGTATTCCAAGATAATATAGAAATACTAAAAACATGGAACGAAGGAAAAAATGTAAATCTTGAAGTATCAATGGATAATGATATGATAGAACAAATTGCTCAAAATATTAACAATAGTATAGATGATACGGTTGTTCAACCAAGTTATTATATAGAAGAAAATAAAAATGAATTAGTGATAACAGCAGGAAAAAAAGGTCAAAAAGTAGATGAAGAAAAATTATTAGAAGAAATTTATAAAGTACTAGATGCCAATACAGAAGATGAACAAAAAATAGAAATACCTATGGTAGAGGCTACACCTGATGAAATAAACATAGATAAAATACATGAAGAAGTTTATAAAGAAGTAAAAGATGCATATTATACACAAGATCCATTTACAGTATATCCGGAAGAAGATGGTGTAGATTTTGATGTAAATGAAGCAAAAACTATAATTGCAGAAGAAAAAGAAGAATATGTAATTCCTTTAAAAATAACAAAACCAACCAAAACAGTAAAAGATATAGGAACTGAAGCATTTCCAGATTTACTAGCTACATTTTCAACAAATTATAATGCAGGAAATACAAATAGAACAACTAATTTAAAATTAGCAGTAAATAAAATAAATGGAACAGTATTATTACCAAATGAAGAATTTTCTTATAATAAAGTTGTTGGAGAAAGAACAATAAGTGCAGGATATAAAATGGCGGCTACATATTCAAATGGAGCTGTAGTTGATGGTCTTGGTGGAGGAATCTGTCAAATATCTTCTACATTATACGATGCAGTAGTAATGGCAAATTTAAATGTAACAACAAGAAGAAACCATCAATTTGTAACATCATATGTACCAGCAGGGAAAGATGCAACAGTAGTATGGGGGTCACAAGACTTTAAGTTTGTTAATTCAAGAAAAAATCCAATAAGAATAACTGCAACTGTACAAGGTGGAGTAGCAACTGTTCAAATATGGGGAGTAAAAGAAGAAGTTGAATATGATATATCGATTGAAACTAAAAAAATAGCAACAATTGAACCTACAACTAAATATGTTCAAAATTCAAGTTTACCAGCAGGTCAACAAAAAGTAGTTCAAGCTGGAAGCAATGGAAGAAAAGTAGAAGCATATAAGGTAACTAAACTTAATGGTAAAGTAATTTCAACTACCTTATTATCAAGAGATACATATAATGCAATGCAAAGAATAGTGCATGTTGGAACAGGTCAATAAAATAAATTTTAAAGAAAAAATAAAAAACTTGTATAGAAAAAACTATATGGGTTTTTTATTTTGGTTGAAAACTCGAATTGGGTGAGAATAAATAAAAAAAAATAAAAGAAAATAGATTCTGTAAACTATTGTAAAATTTGTCGAAATGTGATAAAATAAAGGGGTGAGGGGGGATGAAATGAAGAAAAAAATAATTATAATTATATTGATTTTTGGAATCATTTTAGTTGGATGCGAATTATTTAGAAACAAAAGGAATAATTCCGAAATAACAATTTCCCAAGATAGCAGCGATTTAATAGAAAAGACAGAAGAAATAGTAGAGGAAAATAATAATTTAATTGAAACAAAAGAAGAGAAAAAAGAGGATATAGATATAAAAATGACGGCAATAGGTGACATTATGTGTCATAATACCCAATATAATGATGCATATTTAGCAGATTCAAAGACTTATGATTTTTCGTATGTATTTACTGACATAGAAAAATATATAAATTCAGCTGATATTGCAGTAGGAAATTTAGAAACAACTTTTGCAGGAAAAGAAAGAGGATATAGTTCATATCCGAGGTTTAATACTCCTGAACAACTTGCAACAAATTTGAAAAAATTAGGGATTGATGTTGTGTCAACAGCAAATAATCATTGCATGGATACAAATTATTCGGGATTAGTAAGTACACTCAAATATCTAGATGAAGCTGAAATAGCACATACTGGTACAAATGAATCGGAAGAAAGCCAAAACAAAATACTTATACAAGATGTGAAAGGAATAAAAATAGCTTTCTTATCATTTACATATGGGACAAATGGAATATCAATTCCAAGTGATAAAAAATATGCAGTTAACCTGATTGATGACGAACTTATTATAAAACAATTACAACTTGCAAAAGAACAAAAACCAGACTTGATTTGTGTAAGTATGCATTGGGGAGAAGAATATCAAACAAAACCAAATTCAGAGCAAAAGAGATTAGCAAATTTATTGTTTGAAAACGGAGTAGATATTATTCTTGGAAGCCACCCACATGTATTGCAGCCTATGGAGAAAAAAGAGATAACATTAGAAGATGGAATGACAAAAGAATGTTTTGTAATATATTCATTAGGAAACTTTATGTCAGGACAAGTGAAAGAAGGAACGAGAGATTCTATAATACTGAATTTAGATATAAAGAAAAGTGGAGAAACTGGAAAAACTACAATAAGCAAAGTAGACTATATACCAATATATATGTACAAATCTACAATAGGCAATACAAAAAGATACAAAATTTTAGATTTAGAGAAAAAAGATTTTAATAATGAATTAAGCAAAATAAGGAAAATAATGAATTAAAAAAACCGGTATTCCCTAGTACAAAACAGAAAAACATCACATTTTGTTGTAATAAAGCAATAAAAATGTAATGAAAATGACATATTTTACCTTAAGATGAAGATCCGTAAATAGATAGAGTTAGTCGAAAAGTGTAGAAAAAATAAACTTATTGACTTAATACGGAAAAAAATTTATTATATTATATATAATTATATAAGAAAAAATGGGAGGAAAAGACAATGAGGAAAAAAGTGTGTTGTATTTTAATGTTAATAACATTATTATTAAACAGTTCAGTCATGTTGGTTATATCTCAAGCTGTAGATGCAGTACAAAACATTGTAAATAAAGACAAAACAAAAGTATTTGCAGAAGTTAATTTAACCAAGTATGAAAATTATGATACTACTACTGAAAATAGTAGTACAGGAAGCAAGGGTACACTTGCACAGTTTAATTTAAAAACAGGAATAAATTTTGAAGAAGGAGAAAATTATACACCTATTAAGAAAACAAGTGTTAATATTGAAGTGCCAAAGATAGGAAATTATAATCCAACAAGAGTTGAAGTTATAACAAAATCTACTAAAGCAACAAATGGTGGAAAAGATGCTAAATATGAGTATAATTCAAATACAGGAATTCTTCAAATAACAGCTGAAAACAATGATTATACAGAAAATGTTTCAGAAGCAAGAGATGAATACGAAATAATTTGTATATATAAAAGCGAATGCTATACTAAAGATGAGAAAAGAAATCTCAATGTAAAAGCTAATGTAGAAGAAACATTAAAAGATGATTCTGAAACAAAAATTAGTGCTAAAGTTGAGCAAAAGTTTGAAGTACAAGAGAATGTTAATGGAGTAATATCTATTGGACATGAAGCAAATAATTTATATGATGGCTACATAAAAGCAAATACTTTAAATTCAGAAAATAAATATGAAACATCATATAAAGAAACTGCAAAAATAATGATAAGTAACAAAGATGTTGCTCAAAAAATTGAAGTTAAAGAAGTTTCAGAAGATTCATTATATACAGATTCAATAATAGATAAAAATGAAGTATTAAAAATGCTAGGAGAAAAAGGAAGCATAGATATACTTGATGAAGAAGGAAAAACTGTATTAACAATAAATAAAGATACAGAAGCAGATGAAAACGGAAAAATTAAAATAACATATAGAAATAGAACAACAACATTTTATCTACGTATTAATAATGTAGAAAAAGAAGGAATAATAGAAATTGAAAACTCAAGAGTTATATTATCAACTGCACAAATAGATAACAATGTTGTAGAAACACAAGTTTCTATAAAAGGAATAAATACTATTGAAGAAAATTCATCAGATGTAGTAAAATACGAACGCAATGAAATAAGCAATGCACAAATCAAACAAGCAGTTTCAACAATAGAAACAACATTAAGTAATAACAATTGGGTAAATAATACAACAAATGAAGTTGTTTTAACAGAAACATTAAAAACAAGTGGACCACAAAATAGTTTGTTTAAGAATCCTATAATAAATATAGAAATGCCATCAGAAGTAGAAGATGTTACAGTTGAAAATGCACAAGTAATGTATAGTAACCAAGAATTAGCTGTAAAATCAGCAAAAATAATAACTAATGCAGATGGAAATAAAGTTGTTAGAGTACAAATTGATGGAGAGCAAACATCTTATGAAGATTTAGCAGTTGTTGAAGGAACAAATGTAAGAATTTCATTAAAAGTTACTGTAGCTAAAGATATTGAAAACAAAGTTGAAAAATTAAAAACAACATATTCAAATGAAATGACAGGAACAACAGAAAGTAATGAAATAGAAGTTACACTTTTAAATAAAGTTGTAAATATAGTTCCAGAATTTAATGTACAAGCAGTAGCTAAGAATGAAGAAACTACACAAGTACAAAGTGGTGTAAAAGTTGATGTTACAGAAACAGTTGGAAAAGTTAATATACAAAATAATGGAAATGTTTATGAAAAACAAATTGTAAAACAAAATATTAAAGTTTCAAATACAGAAGATGTTGATAAAAAAGTAAAGGTTATTGTTAATGTACCAGATGAAATGGTATATGTAAAAAAAGTAGATGATGATGGATTCACTTACCATGAAGATAAAAATTATTATGAATTCAGCAAGAGATATGAATTTGTAGAACAAAAAGAAAAACAAGTAACAGTAGAGTTTGATGTTAAAGCAGGAGAAACAAAAACAGATTTTATTGAGTTAAAAGTAAAAGATTTAGCAGATGGAGAACAAGAAAAGCAAACAGCGATAAATTATACGGTACAAGTAAATGGACAAACTGCAAATCAATTTACTATTAATAATACAGTTAAAAAAGCAGAAATAAGTGTATTTGTACAACCAGCAGTAGGAAAAACAAGAAGAGAATGGGTTTTCGGAGTAACAATTGTAAATTTAACAGACAAAGAATTAAAAAATATAAATGTTGCTTTCGAAGCATCAGAATATTTCAACTTAAATGAAGTAACTGTTAATGATGACGAAGAAACAAATGTAAGTGGAAATATTTGGACACACACAATAGAATCATTACCGGTTACAAAACTAAATGATGAAGGTAAGTACATTCAAGGTGAAGAATACTATGTTCTTATGGGAGAGCTTAAGGACTATGATGAGAGCAAGAGCCGTGAATATGAAATGAATGGTGTTGCAACAGTATATGGAGATAGTATAGCTACATATGGTTCAAATGAAGCAAGAATGAAAGGTTATGTAGAGGCAGTAAATGTAGATATGTCAGTAGACAAAACTGAATTAAAAATGGATGATGAGGTAACATATACTGTAAATATTAAAAACATAGGAAAAACTTGGGGAGGATTTGCAACATATACAAATGTAGATATACAAGATGTTATCCCTAGAGAATTAGAGCCAATAAGTGCAACATATAACAAATTTAATATGAAATTTGAAACAATTACAGATGAGTATGGATTCAAATTTGATTCTCAGACATATACAGAATCTCAAGAAACAATTGATTTATCAAATTTGGACATACCAGAAGGATATGATGAAGAAGATGCTCCAAATATTGATTTACAATTACAAATACCAGAAGGTAAGACTGTTACAATGATAATAAAAGCAAAAGCTAGAATGATAACAGATACAAAACAAATTACTAATACATTAACAGCAAAAGGTGATTGGATAAAAGAAAAAGATGCCAGTGCAGTAACTAAAATATTGAAATATGATTATGAGGATAATAATACAGATCCAGATAATCCAAGCAATCCAGATAAACCAAGTAATCCAGATAATCCAAGCAATCCAGATAACCCAAGTAATCCAAATAATCCAAGTACACCAACCGAAGAAAAAGTAACAATATCAGGAACTGCATGGATAGATGAAAATGAAGATGGAAAAAGAACAACAGATGAAAAGACATTAAGTGGAATAACAGTAATGTTATATAATGCAAAGAAAAATGAATTTGTAAAAGAAAACAATCAAATAAAGAAAATACAAACAGATTCAGAAGGGAAATATAGTTTCGAAAATGTAGAAAAAGGACAATATATAGTATTATTCTTATATGACACAAATAATTACTCATTAACAGCATATCAAAAAGAGGGAGTAATAGAAACAAAGAATTCAGATGCTGTAACAAAGAATGTAGCAATAAATGGAGAAAAAATGACAGCAGGATTAACAAATACATTAACAGCAAATGAAAATTTAGAAAATATAGATATTGGATTAGTAGAAAATAAGAAATTTGATTTAGAAATCCAAAAATATATAAGCAAGATAACAGTGCAAACAAAAGATGGAAAAACAAAAACATATGACTATGATAATAAACAATTTGCAAAAGTAGAAATTCGTTCAAAACAAATGAATGGAGCAACAGTAATAGTAGAATACAAGATGTTAGTAACAAACAATGGAGAATTAGCAGGAAAAGCAGCACAAATAGTAGACAAATTACCAGATGGAATGACATTTAAATCAGAATTAAATAGTGATTGGTATGAAAAGGATGGAAGCTTATATACAAATAGTTTATCAGGACAAAACATACAAGCAGGAGAAAGTAAAGAAGTAACATTAGTATTAACTAAAACAATGAATGCTAATAATGTAGGAACAACAACAAATGTAGCAACAATAGGAATAAGCAGTAATGATAAAGCAATTGAAGACGAAAATAGCGATAATAATACATCACAAGCTCAAGTATTAATAGGAGTATCAACAGGTTTAGCAGGAAAAATAGGAATAACAATAGGAACACTAGCAGTATTAGTAGGATTAGCAATATTAATATGGAGAAATAGAAAAATATTAAAGGCAGCATTATTTGTATCTGTACTTGCAGTATGTTTAGTAGGAACTATGAACCCAGTACAAGCAAATAGAACTTATGAAGAACAACTTACGATTGAACCAGGATTAAGACAACCAGGAAAATTATATATAATTGGTACTGGTAGTTCTAATCATAGTGAGATTGGTATAGGAGCATATGGCTCAGATGGAAAAAGATATAATTGTACAAATCGTCTAGACAGATTCTGTAGTCAACATTGGCATGAAGCAACATTAGAAAGTGAAACTACAGAAATAAAAAGAAAAGGTACATGGAGTATAAGTGATGAAGAATTTAAAAATGCAACATTAAAATTAACAGATAAAACAGACAAAGATAATGTTACAATTACTAAAGTAGATGACAAAACAAATAAGATAGGACCATTTAATGTAGAATCTAGTTATGCTAAAGCATCACATTCTGTAGTTGTAACATATAAAGGTTCAGATGGCAAAAATGCAACAACTAATGGTGAACTTATGAACTTTGGATGGGGAAATGACTTTTATATTAAAATTCCAAATACCGTAGAGCAAGTTGTAAAAGTAACTATTAGTGGAAGTTATCAATTAAAAAGAACAAAAACAGATGAGATATTAACTACAAAAATATATAGTACACATCCAATGAGTACAGACTCTTATTGTATGGTATATAAAAATCAATTACAACATATGAGTATAGTTGAACCAGGTAAAATACCTTATGAGGAAAAAATAACTAGAATAGATAAAGTAGATATTACTGGACCTTGGACAACAACAGGTGATTTAGAGATTGAAAAAGTAAACACTAATTCAACTGCAATGAAAAATGTAGAATTTAAAATATCAGTTGGAACAGATACAAATAAGAGTATGGTAATATCAAAAGACGGAAAAACAATTGATAAAATAACTGTAGAAAAAGATATAACATTTGAAGAAGGTGCTGGTTCATACAGCAAAGATAATGTTGTAAAAGCAACAATAGATGGTGTTACAGGTTATACAGTACAATTTAATTCTACATTAGATAAAGGAACAGCAATTGTAACAAATTCAGAAGGTAAAATATTAATTAAAAATATTTTATGTGGAAAATACACTGTAACAGAGGCTAATAACAATAACTATGGTTATACAAAAATAGCTTCTCCAACAAAAAGTGAAGTAAAACCATCAGAAACAACACCAGTAAAAATCGTAAATGAACCACAAGTAGGAGAATTAAATATTAAGAAAATAGATGATAGAGTAGATAGCAAAGTATTACCAGGAGTAGAATTCGTATTAAGCTCATCAGATAAAAAACAATATTTAAGAGTAAAAGCAACAGGAGATAACGTAACAAAAGATTCTAATGGCTGGGCAACAAAAGCAGTAGGAACAGTAACAATAGATGATACTTCAGATATGACAAATAATCCAGTTATAGAATATACATCAAAAATAGATGAGGCAACAAGATTCGAAACAGATATTAAGGCAGAACTAAAAATCAAAAACTTGTTAATAAGTAGCAACGGAAAAGATGTAATAAAATACAAACTAGAAGAAGTTGCAAATCCAAATTATGGATATTTAGCAGATACAGGTAATTACAAAAACTATAAAGTAACATATTCAGGAAATGGAGTTTCAAATGATGGATGGATAACAATTGATAAAAAATCAGGAACAACAATAACAATTAAAAACCATCAAGAATACATACGTATAGAAGGATATGTATGGGAAGAAATGACAAATTCAAAAGATAATTCAATAAATAATGTATATGACAAAGATTTAGATGCATTAATTGAAGGATTAAAAGTATATCTATACAAAGATGACCAAGTTGTGGCACAAACAACAACAAATTCAGACGGATGGTATGGATTTGGAACAAGAAAGAAAGACGGTGAAGCATATACAAGTAAGGATTATCTAACAGTTTCTAATGGGGACTTAAAGATTGATGACTTAAGCAAATATCATGTTGAATTTGAATATGATGGATTAAGATTTACATCAATAAAAGCAATAAAAGATTATTTAGCTAATAATTATGACAATACATCAAAAGCAACAGAAGTTCCAAGTGGAAGAAACGATAGAAAAGACAGAGCAAGTGTAAATGAAGATTTCACAACTGTATCAAGAGATACTGCAAGAAATAGTAGTGATCAAAAAACATATGACTTAAGTTATGACTTTGCAGACCATGTTTCAACATACAAAGATAAATGGGGATATAGTTACAATGATAATAAGACAAAATTAAAAGTAACACCAGCAGCTAAATCAGAATATGCAGTAATTGCATCAACAAGTCAAACAGGATTCAAATTAGATGAAGCTTGGAATGCTAGATGTAAAGACAAAGGTTCTGATACATTAACAGGAATTAACCTAGGAGTCCATAGAAGAAATCAAGCAGACTTAGCAATAAGCTCTGACTTAACAGAAATGAACATTGCAGTAAATAATGGTCAAAATGTTTATAATAATACATATACATATGCAAAGAGAACAAGTGAAGAAAATACAGATAATTTCGGTGTAGAAGTAAAATTCGGAACAGGAATAGGAAGTTATAGTAGCAGAGGATTGAACATATATACAAGAAGAATATATGAATCAGACTTAGCACTAGAAAATTTAAAACCAGGTTCAATGCAATTATATGTAACATATAAAATGATAGTTAAAAACCAATCAACAGTATTAAATGCAAAAGTAAAAGAATTAGCTAACTACTATGATGCAAGATATGAAGTTGCAGATTCATGGATAGCTGATAGTAAAGGTAATAAAACAGGAAATGCAACATGGGGAGATAGCAAATATGGAAGGGCAAAAGTAAGTGATGTTTATAAAGCAGCATATACAACAGCACTTGCAAATACAGAAATATTACCAGGAGAATATGTAGATGTTTACATCAAGTTCAAACTAAATAATGATGCAGTAAAAGCATTAATACAAAAACAAACAACACTAAATAATGTTTCAGAAATAAATGCATTCTCATCAATATCAAGTGGAAAAGCGTATGCAGCAATTGATGATGACTCAAACCCAGGAAGTGTAGAAATAAAATTACAAAATGATGGAACAACAACAGCAACAAAATTAAATGGAAGAAATTACGAAATAGAAAATAAAACACTAGATATGACAACATTTGAAGATGATACAGATTCAGCACCATCATTAGTACTTGGTATTCAAGAAGCAGAACCAACAAGAGGATTATCAGGAACAGTATTTGAGGATAGTAGCATAAATGGAGATAAGACAAATACAGGTAAAGAAAGAATTGGTGACGGTATATTCCAAGACAAAGAAAATAAAGTCGCAAATGCAAAAGTAGAATTATTAAATGAAAATGGAGAAGTTGTAAAATTGTATGAAATCTCAATTGCAAATGGAGTAGAAACAACACAAACAAAAGATGCTTCTACAACAACAGATGCAAATGGTGAATACAAATTCTTAGGAGTATTACCAGGAAGATATTTAATAAGATATACTTATGATTCAAATACAACAATAAATGGAAAAGCAATAGATCCAAGAGAATATAAATCAACAATAATTTCATCAGATGTAATTAAAAATGCATTAAAATTAGGTCAAGCTGATGAAAGAAAAGGAAATTACAACTGGATAATTCCATATGAAGGTAAGAGATATTCAGATGCAGCTGATGACTTAAATAAGAGAACTAAACAGGAACAAAACGGAGTATACAATGGAAATATTAATACAAGTGACAGTATGACAGCAGATACAGCATATTTCGATGTAGGTGTAGAATATAGTGAAGTAAAAGAAAATTCAGGATTCAACCAAAGAGTATCTTATACAGACTACAAAGATGAGTACAATTTAGATAATGGTAAGATAGTAGTAATAAAAGATGGAAAAATAGTATTAGCAGATACATTCTATGCAGTAAATCCATATCAAGATTTTGGTATAATTGAAAGACCAAGACAACAATTTGAAACAAATAAGAGAATTTCAAATATTAAAGTAACATTAGCAAATGGTCAAGTTTTAATAAATGGAAATCCATATAAAACAATACCAGATGCAGAATTATATGATAGTTGGAACGAAATAGAAAAAACAGCAGATAATGCTTTACCATATGTAAAAGCATTACCAAGCAGTGTACTTGCAGAAATCGATAATGAATTATTACAAGGAGCTACATTAGAAGTTGAATATACAGTAAGTATAAAGAATGATTCAGAATTAGATTATGAATATACAACAAATTCAGATTATTATTACTATGGAACAAAACTTCCAGGCCAAGAATTGAAGAGAGTAATCAAGAAAGTAGTAGACTACATGGATGATAACTTAGTATATGATGAAAACAACAATAGTGCGGCTGGATGGAACAAAGTTACAGCAGACCAATTATCAGCTTGGCAAGAAGGTGATATAACTAAAAAATTAGTTTCAGATGAAGTTAAAGCAGATATTAATAAAGGTTATACAATATCAATAACAGATCAATTCGCAAGAAATGAGTTAAAAGCAGGAGAAGCTACAAGTATAAAAATTTATGGAAGTAAATTATTAGCAAGTAACGAAAATGGTATTGGAGCAAGTAACCATGTTGAAATAGTAGAAACAGCAAGAAAAATATATGGAGCAACACCAGGTAACTATGACCCTAAAACAGCAACACCGAATAAACCATATGAATCAGATGATGATATGACAAGAGTAAATATTACACCACCAACCGGTTTGACAGATAACAGAACATTTATTATATCATTAGCAGCAATTGTATTAGTAGTCGTAGTAGGAGAAATATACTTTATCAAGAAAAAAGTATTGAAATAAGCCAAAAAACTCACATAGTTTAGCTATGTGAGTTTTTTTGTAGTGGTTGCACACGTGAGAACGCTTTTTTTTCGTGCAATTTTGCACATAAAAAAAGCGTTCTCACGTGTGCAACCGGGCTGAAAATGTGCTAGTCCCTAGGCAAAAATGGAAAAAACATTATTTTGGGGCACAAAAAGTTACCAAAATGTAATAAAAAAGACATATTTCGCCATGAAGTGAAGAGCCGTAAAGACCTAGAAAAAATAGGAAATTTAAGTCTTTTTGGGGATATTGACTTAAAGTATAGAACGAATTATTATTTAATTAATATATTGTAAGAAATATTGGGGGAAGTTATATGAGAAAAAAATTGTGCATCATTTTTATGCTAATTGTTTTGTTATTAAATAGTTCTTTGAGCATCGTAATTGCAAAAGCAGTTGATGCTATTAAAGAAAATATAAATAAAGACAAAACAAAAGTAGTAGCAGAATTCAATTTAACTAAATATGAAAATTTTGATACGACAACAAAAGACAGTGATACTGGTAGCAAAGGCGTACTAGCACAATTTAATTTTAAAACAGGAGTCGAATTTGCAGAAGGAGAAGAATATCAACCAATTAAGAAAACAAGTATCAATGTTGATTTGCCATGGATAGGCGATTATAAACCTGAAAGAGTTGAAGTTATAACAAAATCAACTAAAGCAACAAATGGCGGCAAAACAGCAAAATATGAGTATCATTCAAGCACAGGAATTCTTGAAATAATAGCTGAAAATGAAGACTATGCGGAAAAGGTAGCAGATGCAAGAGATGAATATGAAATTATTTGTATTTACAAAAGTGATTGCTATGTAGCAGATGATGAAGCTAGAAATTTAAGAATAAGAGCTAATGTTGAAGAAACATTTAAAGATAAGGATGAGACTAAATTAGTAACAAATGTTGACCAGGAGTTTGACGTTAAAGAAAAAGTTAGTGGAGTTGTGTCAGTAGAACATCAGACAGATGATATATATGATGGATATATTAAAGCAAATGAACGTAATCCAGAAAATAAATATGAAACAACATTCAAAGAGACAGCAAAAATAATGGTTAGCAATAAAGATATTGCACAAAAAATAGAAGTAAAAGAAACTTCAAAAGATGTTGTATATACAGACTCTACAATAGATAAAGCACAAGTACAAGAAATACTAGGAGAGAATGGAAGTATTGATGTACTTGATACAGAAGGAAAAATTTTAATAACAATAAATAAAGATACAGAAGCAGATGAAAATGGAAAAATAAAAGTAACATATACAGATAGACCAGAAATATTTTTCTTACGTTTAAATAATGTGGAAAAAGAAGGAATTATTGAAGTTGAGAATTCAAGAATTATATTACCAACAGCTATAATAGAAAATAATGCCATAATAACAGACGTTTCTGTAAATGGAATAAATACAATAAAGACAAAAAATGTAGATACAGAGAAAAAAGAAAATTCAGCAAAAGAAATAGAAGAAGATTTTATTAAATATGAGTATAATGACAAAATTACTACAGAAATAAAACAAGCTATTTCAACAATTGAAACAAAGCTTAGCAATGACAGTTGGGTTAATAACACTACTAATGATGTTGTTATAACAGAAACTTTAAAAACAGATGGACCTCAAAATAGCTTATTTAAAAATCCTATTATAAATATTGAAATGCCAGCAGAAGTAAGCAAAATAGAAATTCAATCAATTGATATTTTATACGATAATGAAATTTTTAAAATTGTTTCAAAATCAATAAAAACAAGTGAAAGAGGAAATAAAATGGTTAGCATACAAATGGAGGGATGCCAGACCGTTTATAATGAATCTAAAACAATTGGAGGAACAAGTGTAAGAGTTTCATTAAAAATAAAATTACAAAAAAATATGGATAATAGGATAGGAAGTGTTAGAAATAAATATTCAAATGAAATAACAAACACAATAGAAACAAAAGATATAGATGTAACTTTGAATAATAAAATTGTAGATGTAATACCAACAATTTATTCTATACAAAGAAATTCAACAGGAACAGTAAAATATGACCAAGATAATAAAAAAGTAGTATTTAATCAAAATGCAGTTGTAACAGAAATATCTGAAACTTTAGGAGATATCCCAGTAGATAATAATGGAATATTATATGAACGTCAAATATTTCAACAAAGGATAAAAACCACAAATACTTCTAATGTGAAAAAAACGGTATCTGTTATAATTAATATTCCGGATGAATATACATATGTAATAAAAACAGATGATGATGGAACAATATATCATCCGGAAAAAGATTATTATGATCTTAGTGTGAGATATGAATATGTAGAAAAAAATGACAAACAAATAACATTAGATTTTGAATTAGAACCAGGGGAAACCAAAACAGATTTTATTGAATTAAAAGTAAACGACTTGGGGGCAAAGAATATTCAGAAAACAGCAAATATTAGTTATATGTCAAAAGTAGATGGAGCAGAATCAAAGGAGTTTAGTATACAAAATATAGTAAAAAGCACAAAAGTAGTTGTTGAATTAAAACCTGCAATAGGAAATACAAGAAGAGAATGGGTTTTTGCGGCAACAGTAATGAACTTTTCAGATGAGGATATAGAAAATGTTAAATTTGCTTTTGAAGCCTCTGATTTTTTTGATATAAAAAATGTAATGATTAATGATGAAGAAAATACATTAAATAATGTAAGTGGAAATAGCTGGACATACAATATTGACAAATTAAGTAAAAATAGTGGACAATACTTTGTCATTACAGGAAAAATTGAGAATTTTGATGAGAGTAATGGATGTGTGTATGAGCTTAAAGGTATGTCAACAGTATATGGTAATAATGTAGAAACCTATGTTTCAAATGAGGTAAGAGTAAAAGGGTATGTCGAAATAATAGATTTGGATATGACAGCAGATAAAAATGAATTAAAAATGGATGAAGTATAAAGAATGTAGGAAAAACATGGGGGTATTTTGCAACATATACTGATTTTAATATAAAAGATGTAATACCAAGAGAGCTACAGCCTATAAGTATTAGCTACAATAATTATGATGTAAATATTGAAACGATACAGGATGATAACGGTTCTGATAGAGAAATTCCAAGGTTGACAGAAGTTAATAAAACAGAAGATATATCGACATTAATAATTCCAGAAGGATATGATGAAGAAGATGCACCGAATGTAGATGTACAAATGGCTATACCTCAAGGGAAAGCAATAACGATGAAAATTAAAGCTAAAGCGAAAATGCTTACAGAAACAAAAGAAGTGACTAATACAATAACTGCAGAAGGCTATTGGATAAGAAAAAAACAGGCAAGTGTAAATACCAAAATTTATAAATATGATTACGAAGAACCAGATCCAGATCCGACACCAGAACCACAACCGGTAAATGTAACTGATGTAAAATTAAATGTAAATACATTGAAAATAAAAGTTAATGAAAAAGCTCAATTAACTGCAATAATAGAGCCACAAAATGCGGATAATAAAAACATGATTTGGTCTTCAAGTAATTCTAGAATTGTTGATGTTAATAATAGTGGAATGGTAACAGGATTGGCAGAAGGAACTTCAACGATAACAGTAACAACAGAAGATGGAGGAAAAACAGCAAGATGTGAAGTTATAGTAACGGAGAATTCACAAGTGGACCCAACACCTGATCCTGAACCGGGAGATGATATAAGAGTAACAGGAATAAAATTAGATACAAATTCAATAAAGTTGGATGTTGGTGAAAAGAAAAAATTAACAGCAATAATAGAACCAGACAATGCAAAGAATAAAAATATAACATGGTCAACAATGGATTCAGATATAGCAATTGTTGACAATGATGGAAATGTAACAGGGATTGCCAAAGGGACTACAACAATAATGGTAACTACAGAAGATGGAGGCAAAGTTGCTACATGTGAAGTTACAGTAAATGATACACAAGTTATTAATCCTGATAATCCTAAAACAGATGATTCAGATAATTCTAGTAATACAGAAAAAAATAAAATTTCAATATCTGGTATTGCATGGATTGATGAAAATGAAGATGGAAAGAGAATGACAGATGAAAAAGCTTATAGTGATATGACAGTAATGTTATATGATTATAAAAAAGATAAATTTGTAAGAGAAAATAATGAAATATTAAAAACAAAAACAAATGCACAAGGTGAATACAGATTTGAAAATATTGAAAAAGGACAATATATAGTTTTGTTCTTATATGATACAGAGAACTATTCATTAACAATTTATCAGAAAGAAGGAGTAATAGAAACAAAGAATTCAGATGCTGTAACAAAAAATATAGCTATAAATGGAGAAAAAATGACAGCAGGATTAACAAATATATTAACAGCAAATGGAGATTTAGAGAACATAGACATTGGATTAGTAGAGAATAAGACATTTGACTTAGAGTTACAAAAATATGTAAGCCAAATAACAGTGCAGACAAAAGATGGAAAAACAAAAACATATGACTATGATAACAAGCAATTTGCAAAAATTGAAATTAATTCTAAGAAACTAAGTGGAGCAACAGTTATAATAAAATATAAAATAGTAGTAGCAAATAAAGGTGAAATTACTGGTAAGGCAGCACAAATAATTGATAAGTTACCAGAAGGAATGCAGTTTAAATCAGAACTTAATAATAGTTGGTATGAGAATAATGGTAATTTATATACGAATAGTTTGTCTAAAGAGGAGATAAATATAGGAGAAAGCAAAGAAATTGAATTAGTTTTAACTAAAAATTTATCTGGAAGCAGTGTAGGAACTGTTTTAAATGTAGCTACAATTGGAATAAGTAGTAATGATAAAGCAGTAGAAGATGAAAATGTTACAAATAATACCTCACAAGCTCAAGTAATAATAGCTATTTCAACAGGATTAGTTAAAAAAATAGGATTAACAATTAGTATTCTTATTGTACTTATAGGTTTAGCAATATTAATATGGAAGAATAGAAAAATATTAAAAAGTGTAATGTTTATAGTTATATTATTTATTTGTGTATTTGGAAATATGCAACAAGCATTTGGAGCAACACCGGGAGCAAATAAGCCAGCTAGTAAAATATTTAAAATTAGAGGTGTTGATACTGATGTTGAATATAGTCATGACGATGTAAATCATATATATATATATGGAACAACAGCTGAACGGTAAATATAATCCAGATGATTCACCTATACATTTTGAATGCCAAAATCATGAACTTGCATTCTGTGATTATTTTTGGCATGAAACTTCTTATAAAACTACAAAGGTTGAAGAAGTACCTGTCAAAGAAGGAAATTGGGTAAATCCTCAATTAAAAGTTACCAATCAAACTGATATGAGCAAGATAAGAATTTATAGTATTGATGATACTAGTAATAAAATTGGTCCAATAAAAGTAAAATCTGATAATAAAAGTGCCAAATGTGAGAAAATAGAAGTTGAATATATAGATAAAAATAATACAAAACAGACAAGTGTATGTAGTGCTATAAATTTTGATTGGGAAAAAGAATTTTATATAAAAGTACCTGTCGGAGCAATTAAAATTTTAAAAATTAATATTAATTTTACAGTCAAAGATAAAAGTAGTAGAAGTGTAACCAAGAAATATTGGGATATATATACTGTGTATAAAGGGAATAAAACAACATATAGAAATGATTGGCCATATATTTTTGATTCCAAAAGATGCACAACATGTGATCATAAAAAGTGTACAAGTAAAGCAGAATGTGATAAAAACGGTTGTAAATGTTATAAGGACAAATGTGATACTATAAGAACAACAATTAAAGATGGAGAAACTTCATTTACCAATATTCCTATGCAAAATATGGGACATCCATATACAAAAATAGTAACTGAAACACAAGACGTTACAGTAAATGCCAATATTACAATAAATGGTCCATGGGAGTTGCAAGGAGACTTAGAAATAGATAAGAAAGATGTAGATAGTAAAAGTTCTTTGAATGGAGCTGAATTTGTTTTACAAAAAAATGCAAGTACATATTTACAATTAAAAAATTCTAAAGGGAATATTGTAAACAATATTGAAATTGTACAAGATATAGTATTTAGCAGTAGCACAAAATTGAAAGTAAACGGCGAAGACTATACAGCAAATTATATAAAAGTAAAGAGTAATGCTACCAAACTTATAATGAAGAAAGATGGAAAAATAGTAATAAAAAATATAAGATATGGAAAATACAGATTTTATGAAGTAGATAATCGAAATTATGGATATACAAAAATGGTAAATTCAAATGTTATGGAAATAATGGCTTCAAAGAAAATAACAGAGACACTTACAAATGAAAAACAAGTGGGGGAAGTATATATAAATAAAAAAGATTATGATAATAAAGATAAAAAATTAGAAAATGTAGAGTTTGTATTGAAGGATTCAAACAAAGGACAGTATTTGAAAGTGAAAGCTACAGGAAGTGATGTTTTGGAAGATGAAAATGAATGGGCAAAAAGTATTAAAGGAAGTGCAACCATAAAGGATACATCTAATAAAAATAATGATTCAACATTATCTTATACATCAAGTATTATAGAGGCAACAAAATTTGTTACAGATACTAATGGAGAAATCGCGATAAAGAATTTGTTAATAAGTACAGATGGAACAAAACAAACAACATATATACTAGAAGAATATAATAATACAAATTATGCGTATCAAACTAAAGCATCAAATCAAACATTCTCTATAAATAGAAATGATAAAAAGTCAATAGAAATAACAAACGAAAAACAAGTAGGAAACTTAAAAATTTACAAAAAAGATTTTGATGATTCAAATAAAAATATAAAAAATGCAACATTCGTATTAAAAACATCGAGTGGATATGTAAAAGTAAAAGCAACAGGAAACTCAGTAACAAATGATAAAACAACAGGGTATGCAACAAAAATAGTAGGAAGTGCAACTATAAATGATAGTGCAAACAATACTGATGATAAAGTTGCTGTATTTAATGAATCAAAGGAAAATGCGACAAAATTTGTTACAGATGCAAATGGAATAATAGAAATAAAAAATCTATTAATGAGTAACAATGGAAAAGATGCAATAACATATACAATAGAAGAAATTTCTAATACAAATTACGCATATACAAAATTAGCAGATTTTAAAGATGTAACGATAGAAAGAACAAAAACAAAAGAAATTACAATAAAAAACATGAAACAAACAGGAGATTTAGAAATTTCTAAAATCGATTATGATAATCAAAAAATATTGCTAAAAAATGTAGAATTTGCCATAAAATCATCATATGGAAAAGGATATATAAAAATAAGAGCAACAGGAGATTCAATTACTAAAGATAAAGATGGATATGCAACAAAAGTAGTAGGAAGTGCAAAAATAAATGATACAACAGAAGACGATGTAACTCCATCAATAAAATATGTGGCAAATGCAAATGATGCAACAAAATTTGTTACAGATAGTTCTGGAAAAATAAGCATAAAGAATTTGATAAGCACAGTCGATGGAACAACAAATATAACGTATACAATAGAAGAACTTTCAAATGACAATTATGGTTATACCAAAAAGGTAAACAATTTAACAACGACAGTTGAAAGACTAGATGTAAGAAAAGTTATTTTAAGAAACGAAAAACAAGTAGGAAATATAAGCATAAAGAAAGTTGATGATCGAGTAGAAAACAAGAAACTAGGCGGAGTAGAATTTGTACTAAAATCATCATATAAAAAAGACACATACATAAAAGTAAAAGGAACATGTACAAATAGTACGAAAGATAAAAATGGATATTTAACAAGTGCAACAGGAAATGTAGTAATAAATGATACGGCAGAAAATAGTAAAACACCATCAATAGAATATGTTACAAAGATGGAATATGCAACAAAATTTGTAACTGATGCTAATGGACAATTAGCTATCCAAAATTTGTTGATGAGTACAAATGGTACAGATAAAATAACATACAAATTCATAGAAACGAAGAATCCAAACTATGGATATTTAGCATATGAAAATGGTGTTGTAGAAATGAACCATGGTGTTACATTTATAGGAGATTCAAAATCAACAATAAATAAAGATGGAGAGTTTACGATACCAAGGAAAGGTACAATGAACTACACAATTAAAAACCATCAGGACTACATAAGAATAGAAGGATATGTATGGGAAGAAATAACAAATTCAGAAAATAATGCTATAAACAACCTATATGATGATGGAAGAGACTCATTAGTAAAAGGACTAAATGTATATTTATACAAAGATAATAAATTAATTGCAAAAAGGCAAACAAATAAAGACGGATGGTATGAATTTGGAACAAGGAAGCAGAATGGAAAGGCGTATACAAATAAAGATTTCTTAACAGAAGAAAATGGAAATTTAAAGATAGATGATTTAAGTAAATATCGTATAGAAATTGAGTATGACGGATTAAGATTTAAAACAGTATCTGCGATAATAGATTATATGAATGATAATTATCCAAATACATCGAAAATAACAGAAGTACCTAGCGGAAGAAACGATAAAAAGGATAGAGAAGATGTAAATGAAAGTTTTACAACAGTATCTAATAATATGGCAAGAAATAGCAAGAATCAAAAATCATATGATTTAAGTTATACTTTTGCAGACCATGTTTCAACATACAAAGATAAATGGGGATATGAATATACAGATAACAATACAAAAGTAAAAGTAACTCAAGCAGCAAATTCTGAATATGCAATAATTGCTTCAACAAAACAATCAGGATTCAAAATAGAAGAAGCTTGGAAAAAGAGATTCAAAGGCTTAGAAGCAATAAAAAGTGTAAATATGGGACTTCAAAGAAGAAATCAAGCAGATTTAGCAGTAAGTTCTGACTTAACAGAAATGAACATCGCAGTAAATAATGGCCAAAATGTTTATAATAATACATATACATATGCAAAGAGAACAAGTGAAGAAAATACAGATAATTTCGGTGTAGAAGTAAAATTTGGAACAGGAATAGGAAGTTATAGTAGCAGAGGATTGAACATATATACAAGAAGAATATATGAATCAGACTTAGCACTAGAAAATCTAAAACCAGGTTCAATGCAAATATATGTAACATATAAAATAAGAGTTATAAACCAATCTACAATATTAAATGCAAAAGTAAAAGAACTGGCAGACTATTATGATGAAAGATATGAAATTGCAGATTCGTGGGAAACTAATGACAAGGGATATAAAAGAACTATAACATGGGGAAAAAGCAGATATGGAAGTACAGAAGGAGCTAGTGGTTATAAAGCTGCTTATACATCAGCATTTATAAATAGAGAAATATTGCCAGGAGGATATGTAGATGTGTACATCAAGTTTAAACTAAATAATGATGCAGTAAAAGCATTAATACAAAAACAAACAACATTAAATAATGTTTCAGAAATAAATGCATTCTCAACGGTAATGGGTGGAAAAACTTATGCAGCAATTGACGTTGATTCAAATCCAGGAAGTGCAAATATAAAACTACAAAATGATGGAAAATCAACATCAACAAAATTAAACGGAAGAAATTACGAAATAGAAAATAAAACATTAGATATGACAACATTTGAAGATGATACAGATTCAGCACCATCATTAGTATTAGGAATTGAAGATACAAATCCAACAAGAGGATTATCAGGAACAGTATTTGAGGATAGTAATAAAAAAGGAAGTAAGACTAATACTAATGAAGAAAGAATCGGCGATGGTATATTCAAGAATGGAGAAAACAAGGTTGCAAATGCAAAAGTAGAATTACTAGATGAAAATGGAACAGCGATAAAATTGTATGAACTTTCTGTAACAAATGGTGTTATTAAAACTCAAACAAAAGAAGCGGTTATACATACAGACGCAAATGGCGAATATAAATTCCTAGGAGTTATACCAGGAAGATATTTAATAAGATATACTTATGATGAAAATACAACGATTAATGGAAAGAAGATTGATGTTAGGGATTATAAATCAACAATAATATCTTCTGACATTATAAAAAATGCGTTAAGAATGGGAAATACAGATGAACGAAGAGGAAATTATAATTGGATATTAAGTTATGATCAATTACCACAAAATGGAAAGGAGGATACAAAGAGCAAGAGCAAAGATTTAGCAGGACTAATAAGATATTCTAGTGCTGTTGATGATTTGAGTATGAGAGCTCAACAAGAACAAAATGGTATAAACTATGGCAGTATAGAAAGTGGTGATAATAGTATGGTTGCTGATTCTGCTTATTTTGATGTAGGCGTTGAGTACAGCAATGTAACAGAAAATGATGGATTCAATCAAAGAGTATCATTTACAGACTATACAGATGAATATAAAATTGAAAATGGAAAAATAGTAGTAATCAAAAATGAAAAAATTGTAGTAGCAGATACATTTTATGCAGTAAATCCATACCAAGACTTTGGTATAATAGAAAGACCAAGACAAAGTTATACGATTAATAAAAGAATATCAAATGTAAAAGTGGTATTATCAAATGGTCAAGTATTGATAAGTGGAAATCCATACATACAAATAGCAGATAAAGATTTATATCAAAGGTGGAATGAAATAGAAAAAACAGCAACAGGAGAGAATGCTATGAAATATGTAAAAGCATTACCTAGCAGAGTTGTATTAGAAATAGATAATGAGCTTATACAAGGAGCTACATTAGAATTAGAGTATACAATAAGTGTTAAAAATGATTCAGAATTGGATTATGAATATAGTGTTGATTCAGATTATTACTATTATGGAACCCAATTACCAGGGCAAGAATTAAAAACAGTTGTAAGTAAAGTTGTTGATTATATGGATGATAATTTAGTATATGCTGATAATCTAAATTCTTCAATTGGATGGAATAAAGTTTCGGCAAATCAATTATCAGCTTGGGAAGAAAATGGTATAACTAAAAAATTAATAGCTGATAATGTAAGTAAAGACATAAAGAGTGGTTATACAATTGCAATTACAGATCAATTTTCAAAATTGGATTTAACACCTGGAAAGGTAGGTTCTGTCACAATTTGTGGAAGTAAGTTGCTTGCAAGTAACGAAAAAGGTATTAAAACTGATAACCACGTTGAGATTCTTGAAACAACTAGAAAAAATGAAAAATCTATTTCAGGAAATTATGACCCTAAAACTGGAAAAGAAAATGAGAAGGATAATGATATGACAAGTATAACAATTACTCCACCAACTGGTTTATTAAATAACAAAGTATTTATTGTTTCAGCTTCTTCAATAATCTTAGTTGCTTTAGCTAGTGGAATATATTTTATCAAGAAAAGAATTTTAGAATAATATATTAATTGAATTCAGAGGACTCAATCGAGTCCTCTTATTATGTGAATAATTTTAGAATTTTAGAATAAAATAAATAAGGTATTGACTATGATACTAAAAAGTATTATAATTAATATACAAAAAGATGATTTTGATAATTTTTCATTTGTGTAGATTCACAAAAAAATCCCTAGTTTCGCACACTAGGGATTTTTATTTAGTTATCAAATTCTTTTAAAATTAAAAGAACAATAACTAAAGCAATGATTTTAATAAATTTTTTCATTTGTACAAATTCACCACCTTTCTACCTTTAAGCGAAAGGCTTTTTAATTATAAAGTAATTTGCTCTAATTGTCTAGAGGTTTTTATAAAATAAAAAATACCAATGCCGTAAAGACATTGATATTCCTAAGATTGGTGCACCATCTCGGAATCGAACCGAGGACCGCCAGATTAAGAGTCGACGCGACATTACATAAAGTTATAAATCTTAAAATGCTTTCTTTTGAACATTTTATCATACAAAAGTAGTGTTTACAAGTGGTTTTGA
>MNRR01000024.1:16256-53484 GCA_001916055.1 Clostridium sp. 28_12 | reverse complement strand
TATGTAAACATTACGTCAAATAATGGATTTCTTGAATTATCTGTTTTTATTCCAATTTTTTTTATTAACATATCAAATGGATATGGCTGATATGATAAGTCGTTTAAAACTTGTTCTTTTACTTCATCTAAAAATACTTTAAATGTTTCATTTTCATTAATATTACCTTTTACAACAATATTATTTACAAGCATTCCCATCATTCTTTTAGTTTCATTTCTATCTCTATTGGCAATTGGACTTCCTAAAGTTATTTCTTCTTGTCCTGTATATTTATATAATAGTACTAAAAATGCGGTTATAAAGAACATATATGGTGATGCTCCTATCTTTTTAGCATATCTTTCTATTTTTCTAAATTGTTTTTCATCTATTACATTTGCTATTCTATTACCTTTATAACTTCTATTTGCTGAAAGTTTGTAATCATATGGCAAGTTTAATTGTGTAAATTCACAATCTTTAAATTTATTAACCCAATAATCCTCATTTAATTTCAAATCTTCACTTTTGTTATATTCATTTTCCCAAACTGAATAATCTCTATATTGTATAGGAAGTCTTTTCAATTCATCTCCATTATATAATCTATTAAATTCTATAATTAAGTTATTTAATGACATTCCATCCATAATAATATGATGTGAATCTACTAATAGCATTGTGCATTTATCGTCTATAAAATGTACTTCTGCCCTTATTAAAAGTTCACCTTCTAATTTAAATGGTTTTGAAAACTTTTTAATTATTTCATTTATTTCCTCTGTTGTATTATAATAAACAGGTATTTCAAAATCTATATTCTTACATACCTTTTGTACAATTTCATCATTTTCTACAACAAATTTTGTTCTAAGTATTTCATGTCTTTCAATTATTTTATTAAATACTTTTTTTATTTTTTCTATGTCTAATATTTCATCTACAATTATTCCACCCGGCATGTTATATACAACATTATCATTACCTATCATTTTGGCATTATAATATATTCTTTTTTGTGCAGATGATAACGGATATGTTGGTTGTTCTTTTATTCTTTCTATTTTCACTCTTTTTCCGTATTTTGACTGATTTTCTTGTATATAATCTGACATATCTTTAATTGTGTAATTTGATAATATGTCTTTAATATTTATTTGTACATTAAATTTTGAGATTATTTTTGTTGATAATGTTATTGCAGTTAACGAATCTCCTCCAAGTTCTAATAAAGTATCTTCTATACTTACTTTTGAAATTGGTAATAGCCTTTCTATTATCCTTACAAGTTTTTTATCAGTTTCATTTCTTGGCTTTACCATAACTACCTCTGCCTCTTTAATATCAGGCATTGGAAGTGCTTTTCTATCAATCTTTCCATTTGGTGTATGTGGAATTTTTTCTAATTTTACAAAATATTGAGGCACCATATATTCTGGTAATTTTGTATGTAGTATTATTCTTAAACTATTTTTGTCAACAGGTCCATTTTCAACATAATATGCACATAATGCATCTTTTCCGTTTACTTGTTTTTTTTCTACTACACAATCATGAATATTGTAAATTTCTTGCATTTGTTTTTCAATCTCTGTCAATTCTATTCTTAATCCTCTAATTTTTACTTGATTGTCAATTCTTCCATAACACATAATTTCTCCATTTTCATTATATGTTCCTAGGTCTCCTACTTTATACATTATTTTTTCTGTATTAAATGGATTTTGTATAAAGTTTTCTTGTGTTTGTTTTTCTTTGTTTATATATCCTTTTCCAATTCCGTCTCCTGATATATATAATTCTCCAATTGTTCCTTGTGGCATAAGTTTCTTGTTTTTATTTAGTATATATATTTGTGTGTTATTTATTGGCTTTCCTATTGTTATTTCTTTTTGCTCTGTAACATTTGCAAATGTAGAAAATATTGTTGTTTCTGATGGTCCATATCCATTAAACACCTGTATACCTGGGATTATTGCTTTTATTTTATCAACCAACGTTTTGGGTAATGGCTCACCTGCAAGTATAATATATTTTAAACTTTTTAAACTCTCTTTATTATTCAAATTTTCCAAATGAAATTTCATTACAGATGGTGTTGTCTGCATTATTTCTATTTTATTTCGTTTTATTATTTTTTCAATTTTTGAAGTGATTTTCTGTTCATTTTCATTTGTTAAATATACTGTTAATCCTCTTGTAAGCGACATTAATGTCTCAAATGCAAATATATCAAATGAAACTGTCGTTATTGAAAGAATTTTATGACGTTTGCTATCATTTAAATATTCTATTTTACATTTCATCGAATTATAAAAATTGCTTAAGTTTTGTTGTTTTAGCATTACTCCTTTGGGTGTTCCTGTTGAACCTGATGTGTATATTAAATAAGATAAATCTTCTGGTTTTGATATATTCTTTAAGTTTTCTTTGTATTCATTATAAATTCTGCTATTTTTTAATGAGATGTCTATTATTTTTTTATTAGTGTTTATTCTGTGAGTTTCATTTGTTAATAGTATACTTGCACTACTATCTTTTAGCATGTATTCGATTCTTTCATTTGGATAGTCTGGTGCTATTGGAATATAGCTTCCTCCTGATTTTAAAACTGCAACAATCGCTATTAGCATTTCAAATGAACGTTCTTGTAGAATTCCTACTATTGTGTTGTTTGTTACACCATTTCTTCTCAATTCATATGCCAAGCTATTAGCTTTTTCATTTAATTCTTTATAATTCATCTTTTTATTTTCAAAAATTATAGCTGGTGTGTTTGGTGTTTTCTTTGCCTGTTCTTCAAAATATTTTATTATTGGAATATTTTTATCATATTCAAGTCCTGTATTGTTGAAGTCTTCTAACAACTTTTTTTGTTCAGTCTCGGTAATAACTTGAATTTCACTTATATTAATTTCTTCTTTTTTTATTACATGCTTAATTATATTTAATATTCTTTCATGTATCTTCTCGATATCTTTTGTATGATATATACTTGTTTTATAATCATATGAAATGTTTAAACTTCCAGTATCATTTAAATCGTATATTTGAATATCAATATTGTCTGCACAACATCCATTAAATGTCCATTCTGTTTCATATTCTACATCATCTGCGCTTTGATGAGCATTTGTTATCTGATACGATAACAAAATATTATATAAGTTGGGAACATTGTTATCTCTTTTTCTTAATTCTTCTAATAGACATTGATATGAATATTTTTGATGTTTTAGCATATCTATTGAATCTTTTGCTATTTCCTTTACAAACGTTTTGAATTCTTTTTTTTCATCAATATTTATTTTAAATGGTGCCATATTTATAAACATTCCAGCAGCATTTTTTTCTTTAAAATTAGTTCTATTTAAAATTGGTGTTCCAATAACAAACTCATCTAAATTAGAAATTTCTCCTATATATATTGCATAAATAGCCATAAAAAAATTATATAATGATATTTTATTTTCTTTACAATATTGTTTTATTTTTTTTACTTCATTTTCACTTATTTCGTATTGTTTTCTTTTACACTCCCAGGAATTGTTGCTACTTCTGGTATAGTTTTGAATCTTTCTAACCAATATTGTTTATCCTTGTTAAATTTTTCACTTTTTTGGTATTCTTGTTCTGATTTAATATAGTCTATATAAGAGTATATAGCCTTTGTTTCGATTTCTTGATTTTGTTTTAATGCTGAATATGTTTTGATAATTTCATTACAAATAAGCGCAAGTGTCCATGCGTCTGAAATCAGATGATGTATATTGAGCATAAAGGCCCCTTTTCCATCTGCAAATCTAAAGATATAAAAATTAAATAATCTTGAATTTTCTAATTGAAATGCTGTTCTTACAATTTTCTCTCGTTCTTTTTCTAAATCATTTTTATCTGCGATATTAATAATATCTACCTGAATTTGTTCTCTTTCAGATAGAATTTGTTTTACTTCCCCATTTTCTACTTTTACTTTTAGCCAAAAATTGTCATGTTTTTGACATACAATTCTTATGGCCTCTTCTAGTTTTTCGAAGTCAACTTTTTCTTGTATTGTTGCAGTACCACATATATTATTTATACTACTTCCCATATAGTACTGTTCTGTAACCCAGATTGATTTCTGAGCATTTGTTAAATTCCCCATTTTTCCTAACATCCTTCATATTTTAAATCATATATTATCTATTGTACCATTATTTAGTGCATTTTGCAATTTTTTGTGCAAAATTTGTCATTTTTTTGTTTTTTTGGGCAGTTGACTATAATTTTCTGTTTATTTTTTGCTTTGTTGTTTCATACTATAAATAAAATATTTCAAGGTGGTATTATGTTGAAAAAAATAAAAAATTTACTAATTATACTAATTATTATTTCTATCATTATGTTTTCTGCATACTATTTTTATAAAGTCTACAATAATATTGATATTAGTCCAAATTATGAAATTCAGAAAGTTGAATCCACAGTTCCTTTACAAACTGTGGAAAATGCTGTTCAAGAAAGTCAAACTGTTGCAGATATGTTAGAAAATGTTTCGCAAAGTGTTGTAGGAATTTCTAAAATAAAAACCAAATCAAACTCAATTTTTTCTTCAAATAACAATATTAATGAACTTGGTCTAGGCTCTGGAATTATTGTCTCTAGCAATGGTTATATATTAAGTAATTGCCATGTAACTGGCGAAAAACTTACCACTTGCTATGTAACTTTAGAAAATGGTTACACATATGAAGGTTCTGTTGTTTGGTGTGACCCTCAATTGGATTTGTCTATAACTAAAATTAATGCTTCTAATTTACCTTTTGCTACAATTGATGATTCTTCTTCTATAAAATCTGGCGAAACTGTTTATGCTATTGGTAATCCTATTGGTTATGAATTTAGAAGGACTATTACTTCTGGAATTATAAGTGCTACTAACCGAACTATAAAAATTGAAGAAAATAATTCTGTTTCATATATGACTGACTTAATTCAAACAGATGCTTCTATAAATCCAGGTAACAGTGGTGGTCCATTACTTTCTGTCTCTGGTAAAGTCATCGGTGTTAATAGTATTAAAATAACTTCTGCCGAAGGTATTGGCTTTGCTGTACCTGCAAATGTTGTTAAACCTATTATTGATAAATTTGTTAAAGATAATAAATTTGACGAAGCTTATCTTGGTATATATGCCTATGATAAAGAAGTGATTCCTTATATTGCTTCTAACGCAAATTTTTCTTCTGGTATTTATGTTGTTTTGATTGCTGATGATAGTCCTGCTATTTCTAGCGGAATTCAAAAAGGTGATATTATTACTTCTATTGATGATAAACAATTTAATACTATGATTGAGCTTAGAGAATATATATACTCAAAGTCTCCTGGTGATGTGGTTTCTATTAATATTAGTCGTGGATATATAACTAGAACTTTTGAAGTTGCATTAAAATGAGCAAAAAAAGAAATTTTTCTTATTGAAAAATTTCTTTTTTGCTATTGTTTATTAAATATTCGCATAAACCATTTCTTTATTTTTGTTAATATTGATTCGTGGTATTGGACAATTGCTGTTTCATTTTCTTTCTCTATTTCTTTATTAATTTCTTTGTGTTTATTTTTAAATAAGTTATCTGGATTATATTTTTCTCTCAATTCCAACTCTTTCTGTTTTTCAAATTCTGCCTCTTCTTTTATTAATTCTTTTCTTTCTTCTGGTGATACAATATAATCTCTATAAATTAAGGCTAATATTTCTTTTGTTTCTTCACTAATGTTATTATCCCAATCTTCTTTACTATAATCAATGTTTACTTTATAACTTTTATCTGTATTCTTTTCAAATTGTTGATATAATTTTTCAGGAATCTTTGCTTTTACTTCTTTCTCCGAATTATTTATTATATCAAGTACTTCAGCAAATATCTTGCCATAATTATTTTCCATCTCATTCACCTTATCTCTTGTTATTGTTTTATTTCGTCATCATTTTCTTTTGAAATATCTACCTGTTTGTCTTTGCCAAATATTTCTTTTAATTTATCAAATGCTTGTTTTAGTTTTCCTTTTGATTTATCATAAAATTCTTTAAATTTACTAGTTTTTACTTCTACTGGATGTTTGTCTTCTACTTCTTTTGTTCCATTATTTTTTTCATTTAATTCTTTATATTTTTCGCTTTGCTTTTCACTTAATTCTTTTATTTTGGCATTTTGCATTAATTCCTTTGGTAAAGAATCAAAATCAAAAATTGGTACTTTATTGTCTAAGTCTTTTTCTGCTAATTCTATAACTAATTCTGGATTTGTTATAAGTACTTCATCTGGTATTCCCATTCCATCTATCTTTCCTATTTTTTTGCATGCTTCTACGCATAATTGTGGATTTTCTTTTTTTAGTGGTTCTGCCAAGTATTTTATACAACCTGGTGTTTCTTTCACAATATCTATAACAAATTCTGGATTTTGTTCTTGAATTTTTTTGCCCATAAATCTCATTGCAGATGGCATATTTTTTACTGCTTTCATTACTTCTTCTGGATATTGTTCTTGAATATCTTTTGGAACATCACATAACATATGTGGATCTTTTTGTATTACTTTAATATATGCTTCTGGGTTATTTTTTAAAACTTCTTTAGGAACATAATGTAAATAATCTGGTTGTTCATCCATTGCTAATGAATATAATTCTGGATTACTATTTAAAACTTTTTCTGGCAAGCACTCAATAACTGGCATTGCCCCTCTATCTTTCATAAGTTGTTTTACAAAGTCTATATCATTGTTTAATGCTTCTATTATCTCTTTCTCAGTGTATTTTCCAGGTATCATATAATTAATACTAATTTTTATATCATTTTTTACAGATTCTTCTGACATATCTTCTCCTCCTTTGTTTTCATACAATTACATTCAATCACAAAAAAAATTAAGTGTCAACTAATTTGTTGCTTTTTTTATTTCTTTATGAGATAATTTTAGAGATGAAAAAAGGGGGATTTTTTTATGAATAAAAAACTGAAAATATTTTTATTAGCAATTTTTGCTTTTATCTGCTTAACGTTTTTTAATTCTGCTGACGCTAATTCTATTGACAGTATATCTATGGATATTGCTATTGATAATAATGGAAATGCATCAGTTACAGAATACTGGAAATGCTATGCAAACCAAGGTTCAGAAATTTATCATCCATATTACAATTTAGGAAATTCAGTTATATCAAATCTTTCAGTTTATGATGGTAAAAAGACTTATTCTACTTTATCTTCTTGGAATACTTCTGGAAGTTTAGATAGCAAAGCTTACAAATGTGGGATTAACGAGGTATCTAATGGCATTGAACTTTGCTGGGGAATTAGTAAATATGGTTCTCATAATTATATTGTAAAATACAATATTTCAAACTTTGTTTCTGAACTTACTGATTCTCAAATGATATATTGGACATTAATTCCTCATAATTTTTCAAATTCTATTGGAAATGCCTATATTAAAATTCATACTAATTTTAATATCTCAGATTCAGTAGGTGTTTGGGGTTATGGGAATTACGGTGGAACCGCTTATGTTTATAATGGTTATATAGAAATGCAATCTTCTGGTAGCTTATCTTCTGATGAATATATGACTATTCTTGTGCAATTTCCATCAAATACATTTAATTGTAATAATAAACTAAATTATGATTTTGAACATTATCACAATATGGCAGAAAAAGGTGCTACCCATTACCAGAAAGATTATAGTTCAATTATTGATAGTGTTCTATCTATACTTATAAATATAATTTCAACACTTTTCTGGCCTGTATTAATTTTTGCTATTATACTATCTAAATCAAAATCCGACTCACTTGATTTTGGTGTAGACGGAAAAAAAATCCCCAAAGATGTAGCTTATTTTAGAGATATACCTTGTAACAGTAATCTACATAGAGCATATTTTATTGCTTATCAGTATGGAATTCTAAAAAATAAAACTGATGTATTAGGTGCTATAATCTTAAAATGGATAAAAGATTCTCTTGTTAGAGTAGAGCAAAGAGAAGGTGGAAAAATATTTAAAAAAGAAAATACTGTTATTATATTAACAGAAACAAATACTTCTTTAATATCAGACCCAAAGGAACAAAAACTATTTGATATGCTTTACAAAGCAAGTAAAGATGGAATATTAGAAAATAATGAATTTAAAGATTGGTGTAGTGATAATTATTCAAAAATATTAAACTGGTTTGATGATATTATAAAAGATGAAAAACAAAAACTTACTAATGAAGGATTACTAATTCTTCAAGAAAAGAAAAAATTTAAACTTTTCAAGTATAATACTTATTTGGTTAGTCCCGAATTACGACAACAAGCTTTAGAAATTGCTGGATTAAAAAAATATCTTCTTGATTATACACTTATTAAAGACAGAGAAGCAATTGAAGTTACTTTATTTGAAGATTACTTAATTTATGCACAAATGTTAGGAATTGCAGACAAAGTAGCAAAACAGTTTAAAGAGCTTTACCCACACATGATTGAACAAACTTGTTTCAATTCTTATGATAATTTCTATTATATTAGTTTATCTGCTAATAATGGTATTCACAGCGCTAATACCGCAAGAAGCAGAGCTCAGAGCTATTCAGCTGGTGGAGGAGGTTTCTCTTCTGGCGGAGGCGGAGGCGGTTCCTTCGGTGGTGGAAGCGGAGGCGGCGGTTTCCGTTAAAAAAATTGCACACGTGAGATCGCTTTTTTTCCGTGCAATTTTTCAACAAGATAAAGAGAAGCAATCAAACAAAGACTAATTGTAGACATACATAAGTCGATAGAGTAGATTTTCCCGGATCTGCTCTATTTTTTTGTCAAAAAAGTATGTGCATTTCCGGATACACATACAATCTATAATTTGACCATCGGAGTCAAACATATTTATTTTGTAATTAAGATCAATTTCAGGTGAAAAACACCGAAAACAATGGGAAAAGATTATATTAAAAAGAAAAATAAAAGCCCTCAAATCAGCTTGAAGACTGTGGTGCAGCAGGAGGAATTCGAATCCCCGACCTCTCGGTTCGTAGCCGAGTGCTCTATCCAGCTAAGCTACTGCTGCATATATAGAAAATATTATAAAGCACCTTTACAACATTTTCATTTGAAATATATATTTAAGGAAATTTCAGAGGAAAAGCTATCAAGTCAATCCTGAACCCCTTTAATATCAATAAGTTTAAAATTGTGCGCGGTATTTCGTAACCTTGCATTCTATCCAGCTAAACTACGAGCGCATCTGAACAATATCTATTATACAGTTTTTTAAAACAATTTTCAAGTTTTTTTGATTTTTTTTTGTTTTTTTTATTATGCATAGTTTTATCAAACATATGTCGCAATTTATTGATATTATATTGTTTGAAGTACATTCTGATATAGTTGCTTTTGTAGTAAAAACAACTATATCATTTATGCACTTCAATATTTTCTTATTTAACTCATTTGTTCATAATCTCTAAAAATTGTTTTTCATCAATTTCATTATTCTTTAACAAATATTCAACTGCTTTTTTAGTCCTATCTTTATTTTCTGTTAATATTTGAATTGTTTTATCATAACATTCTTTAAGAATTTTATTTGCTTCTATATATATATATCTTTCTGTATCATTTTCATAAGGAAATGTATATAATCCTAAATCTGACATTCCAAATTTTGTAATCATATTATTTACAATTCTAGATGCTTTTTCTAAATCACTACTATTACCAGATTCATGTTGACCTAGATAAACAATTTCATTACACATTCCACCTAAAAGACCACAAATCCTATTCAAGTACTCGTTTTTACTTAAAGTATATTTAGGATTAGAATTATTAAATTCAACATATCCTAGTGTTCCTGTTCCTTCTGCATTAATAGTAATCTTCTTAATCCCAGGAACTTTTTCTAATATATATCTTATTGTTGCATGACCAATTTCATGAATCGCTGTCTTTCTTAAAGATTTTTCATCAATCAAGTCTGGATTTATCATTGAAGCTTTTGCAAACATATCCTTAGTCATATCCTGAATTGTTGGTATACATCCTTTTGTTACAACCGCAATGTTTTCTTTCTTTAGAGAGAGTTTTAATAGTGTACTTTGTACAACTTTATCTACAAATCTACCATTTCCATTGTTCTCTACTTTGCAAAAATACTTCATTAATCTTTCAACACTACTTTTAGCTTCTTTTTCAATTATAAAATCTAAAGAAGTCATTTTCTTATAATATATCTCACAATATTCATCATCTGTATAATCAGGAAAATGAAATGTATATCCTACTCTTGATGAAATCCCAGGATTTATATTTAAAAATTTGCTCATTTCACTTTTATATCCAGCAAATATTACTACAAATTCTCCTTTATGATCTTCCATTGCTTTGATTAATGTAGCTATAGCTTCACCTCCAAAATCACTTCCAGAATTATTTTCTTGATATAATGTATATGCTTCATCTATAAATAAGACTCCTCCCATTGCTCGTTCTATTACTTCTGCTGTCTTTGAAGCTGTTTGCCCAACATATCCAGCAACTAAATCTTTTCTTTCAACTTCTACTAATTTATTTTCATGAAGCATTCCCATGTCAAATAAAATTTTAGAAATAATCCTTGCTACAGTTGTTTTTCCAGTACCAGAGTTTCCAGTAAATATCATATGTAAATTAGGATTCGGGATTTGCAAATTTTGTTCTTCTGCTTTCTTTATAAATTTTATATAATTTTCAAATTCTTCAACTTTTTCTTTTATCTCTTGTAGTCCAACTAATTTATTAAGCATTTCATTAGCAGTATAATTTGAATAATTAGTATTATTTAATTCTTCTATTACAGGAATATCCTTTATAGTAATTTCTCTTATATTTTTGGTTTCTCTTAAGGCATGTTTCATAATTACTTCTTGAATCAATTTATCTATAAAACGTCCATTTCCAAAATTTTTCTTCTTAATATAATAATCAAATATTTTTGATAATTCTTTATCAACATTTGAATTTATCGAATACCCCATGTTCTTCATCTTAACTGAAAATATTTGATTTAGTTCATCCTTATAATAATCATCAAAATTGAAAGTATATCCAATTCTTGAAGAAATTCCTGGATTTATATCTAAAAATGTTTTCATTTCATCCCTATAACCTGCAAAGATAACAACTAGATTGTCTTTATGGTCTTCCATTGCTTTAATCAAAGTTGCTACAGCTTCAGCACCAAAATCATTCCCGTTTTTATTCTCTTGTGCTAATGTATAGGCTTCATCTATAAATAATACTCCTCCCATTGCTTTTTCTATTACTTCTGCTGTCTTTGGAGCTGTTTGTCCAACATACCCTGCAATTAAGTCTTTTCTTTCAACTTCTACTAATTTATTTTCGGAAATCAAACCTAAATCATATAGCATTTTTGCCATAATTCTCGCTACAGTAGTTTTTCCTGTACCTGGGTTTCCTGTAAAAATCATATGTAAGTTTGTTTTATTCATTTTTAGTCCTAAATTTTTAGCTTTTACTGTATAGACTGCATATTTTTCAAATTTTCTAATATTATCTTTAACCGAATCTAATCCAACTATATTCTTTAAACTTTCATCTACTGTTTCTCTTTTATAAATATTATCTGGTAAAATAAAGTCTTTTTTGCCCGAGCTATAATTGGCCAAATATTTAGATAATTCTTCATTATGAAATGGAAAAAATTCTGCATTTATACCTATATACTCTACAAATAATTCTTTTACATTTTCTTTAAGTTCTTTATCATTTCTTAATTTTGATAATAATTCATTATTTAAATTTTTATAATATAAATCAAATAAATCATCTATAGATAAATTAGAGATTTCATATCTATTATTCTGATATACAAATTTTAATTTGGAATCTAATGCTAAAAATTCATCAATTGATTTTTTATCAGATACCAGTATAATATAATCCTCATTAAATAATGATGTAATTAATTCTAATACTCTATAAATTCTATTAGATTTTAAGTAACTTCCATCATGAGAATTAGCTAATCTTTTATATTCATTAACAAATTCATTTATGTCAGTTAAAACATATAAATGCTTAGCCTTAATCGGAAGTTCTTTTACTTCCCAAATAGTTGTGTTTAACATCTCTAATTCTTCATAAGTATTTCTAAATGCCAAATTGTGGATGCTTAAATATTCTGGTTCGTTATTATCAATCTTGTCATATGATTTTAATAACTTACAAATTCTATTAGATAGTTCAATCTTTCCTGTACCTTTTTCTCCTTCAATAGTAATATGCAATCCTTTTTCTGTATTTACTTTATCTATTATTTTTTCAATATTTTGATTTTTATTTCGGTATTCTAGAATTTTATTTATTTCTTGAGCTCTTTTTTGCTTAGCTTCCTCTTCAAATTTAATTAATTGTTCTTCTTGCTCTTTTATATATAATTTCTCTATTTCATTTTTATGTTCTTCATAATATTTTCTTTCTTCCTCAACTTGATTCCATTTTCCAGCCTTATCAAGATAAAAAAGATATCCAGCTATATCAAATATACAATATGGTATAGCACATGCCCACTTATTGCATTTATATAATAATTTGTTTACTGCTCTCTTAACAGATTTCCAATTTTTAGTAGGAGTATCTTTATATTTTAATAAATTGTCCAAATTATCTGCATTAATTTTGTATGTGTCACAACCAAATGGTAAATATATTTTTGTCATTACATTTTGTCCGGCTTCATCGCCTCCTTGGTTTACAAATACCATTCCATTTTTTAATAATGCCAATGCAATCTCAAATGTTTTTTCTGGGATTTTTTTTACCCCATCTTCTGTCTTCCATTCAAAAGTAAAGTAATCACTTTCAAATTCATTCCTTCTATATTCTTCTCTATCTTTTAAAGCATCCTCTAATAAACCTTTATTTCTCAGATATAAAATATATCCTGCATAAAATTTAGGACATTTACTAAATTTACATTTAATACACATACTATTTTCATACGAATTCATGGCACAAATAAATGTGCCCTCTTTACCTACTATTTTTTCGTCACTTTCTATTATTTTTTTTAATGTTGTATCATCAAATCTATTATCACATAAATTGTCTATCTTATTTGAAATCTCAATTTTTTTCTTTTCATTTTCAACCACTTGTTTTAATAAGAACTCCCCTTTTTCAAGCATAGAAATGCATAATTCAATAAAGTTCATTGAAACAAATCTTAATCCTTGAACTAAATTCCATTCAAAATCATAATCAACTATTTCTAAATTATCTAATACATGGACTTTCTCTAAAATCAGTTTTGTTTCTTTAGAAAATTTATCCTCTATAATTTCTTTATTCTCTTTTCTCATATTTATATTTCCTTTCAATACTTTATAATAATTTGTAATATCCCATCCACATCTCAAATATGTCACTTCTCCTGCTATATTATACCAATGAAATCTTAATAAATCATCAAAAAAGTACATTCTAATATATTTCTGGAATAATCAACAATTTCCTCTTTTTGAGTAGACTTAAATATAGAATCCAGATTTGTTTTATGCAAACATGCTAGTTTTAAGCTTCTTTTTAATTAATTCATTCTTTAACATTTTTCTTTAAACAATTTTTCTATATTGTTTGTTCAATCATCAAGTATAAATATATCGCTGATATTTCAACACATAGAAACTCAAATAGTATTTTTAGAATCCCTTTATTCTAGAACTCGAAGCCTTTTAATTCCAATAGCATCCTTTATTTTTTCTCACCTCGATCAATTTTAACAAATTAAAATTTCTTTTTCAACTATTTTACGGGAAATTTTAAACCTATTACAAAAATATCCAGATATTTTACTTGCATATTCTTTTCTGATTTTTTGCTTTACTTTTCATTTGATATATCAATTCTATTTACTTGTTTTTTTTGTACTATTCTATCCATTAAAGTTGATATATTATTAAATAAATATCTAGGAATGTTCTTAACTCTATCTTTAATTCCATTAATTTGTTGTTTTGATAACCCAGAAGATTCTCGCAATGCCTCAATTTGTTCCTTACGCCTTTCTTCATTTTTATTAATGTTAATAAGATCTAAATATTGCATCACATCGACACCATATAAAGCTGCGCCTTTTTGTACTTTATTCCAGTAATTATTAGATTTCTCCATTGTAGTATCTCTAATTTCTGAGCTTAAATATGGTACTATTTCCTTAATATAATTAAACATATTATTATCATTAGTATTAATAGCTATATGCCCTATGTTTTTTTCATTTGAACATTGAAATAACAAATAACCTTTATCTGGTAAATTTCTTGATATTATCTCTACATATAATGGTACCTTTTCTTCTGATATAGCTATTGTAATATTATTTACAGACCCAGCTGACTCCGGTCTCTTAATATCAATTCCTGTAGTTTTTATATGATTTTTCCATAATTCTACCAAACACTCTTTGGCTGATGCATTTCCTATCGAAAAATTTTGAGCAAATTTTTCCTGTTGCTCCTGTGGTAATTCAAATATATATTCTGAATTAACTGTTAAAAAGTGTTGCCAATCTCCAACAATTTCTTTATTAGATAATCCTTCTAACATAGCATAAGTTTCATCATTCTCATAAAAATAGTGTATTTTTTCTCCATGTAATATTCCTTTAACATAATATTCTAATACATCTATATCTATAGCTTTTATTAAATTGTCATTTCCTAACACATGAATAATTCTATCTATATATTGGCTAAGAATAGCATCATCTTCATGCGAACTTTCATTTTTATTTAAATTGTCATTATATTCTTGTACTATTTCATCTATTTTATTTCTATCAATCTTAAATTTATTTTCATTATTCATCTGTATTCTTCCTAATTTTAAATATTAATTTTATTTTATTTATTATTTTTATAATAAAACTTTCTTCTTGCACACATACTAATTCTTGATTAGTAGTTTCCTTATTTTGGACTTTTTTATTTTCGAAATTTATATTGTGATATTCCCAATTTGAAATTATTTCTTTTTGTTTTTCAGTTGCAAAATAATTTTCAAATATCCAAAGCAACACACTAACACTTTCGGCTGTAAGCATATCGGCTTTAAATTCATTTGCATTAATATTAAATTGGTAACTTTTTGATTTATTCTTTCTTATATAATCTCTTACTTCTTGTGGAATCGATATAGCTAATAAGTCTTGATTGTAAAAATTTAATACTGTGTCTACTTGTGTGTAAGCAATTTGCATTTTATCATTTATTTTCATTCTGAGTCCCCTTTTGTATTATTTTACTACTTTCTATTATACAAATTTTTCATACTTTGTCAACATATTGATAAATCGTATAAAATATGTTAAAATTATATTAGAGATAGCAAACTGCTATTTCTTCAAAATTTTTTCACTAATTAGTGAGAGGAAAAATCCTTTTGCTTTTAGTTTACACATATAGTAACTTATTAACAGCGATTTATCAAAAGGAGAATAAAACTATGCGAATTTTGAAGAACTTAATTAGAAAATTAGAAAAACGGTTTGACTGGTTCAAAAGTCAGCCTCGGCCAATGTGTGGAATTTTTATTCTGTTAACAGTAGCAGGTGTTATTTTATGGATTGCATCATTTAAAGATATTGACACAATACCAGCTACTACAATGGATTATCAGCCACTAGAAGAACAGGCAATTGCTATTCAGCAAAATCCACAACTGTTATTCAAAACTAATTGTGAAGTTGAAATTGATTCAGATTTTATTACAGTTACTCTTGAAAATAAAAATTGTAAACTCATCACCAAATATAATAAAAATTTTGAAATCGTCTCATCTTCCAAAAAGGATAAGTCTATGTTTTGGCTTTTGGCATTGCTTTTATCATTTGTCGTGGCTTGCATGGAACTTTATGGTATATGTATAGTTATAGCCATATTACTCAGTATTTACTTATTTGTTTTCTATTTATATTCTTCACGAAGTAATTCTTCCAAAAAAATATTCAAGAAGAAAATGAATTAATTTGCATGCAAAAAAACGGTGGTCATATTGCAATATATGTCTACCGTTTTTATATATTATTTGTACTATAATATTAGTACATTCCGCCCATTCCATTATCCATTTCGTGGTTGTTTCCACATCCACAAGATTTAGGTTCTGGTGCATCTGTTACCAAACTTTCAGTTGTTAATACCATTGCTGCAATTGATGCTGCATTTTGTAAAGCACTTCTTGTAACTTTTGTTGGATCTACAATTCCTGCTTTTTTCATATCAACATATTGTTCTTTATCTGCATCAAATCCAAATCCATCTGCTGCTTTCTTTACATTTTCTAATATAACTGCTGGTTCAAGTCCTGCATTTCTTGCAATTTGTTTTACTGGTTCTTCTAATGCTTTTAATACAATTTCAGCACCTAATTTTTCTCCACCAGTTAAAGATTTTGCAATTTTTTCTACTGATGGCATAATATTTACATATGTTGTTCCTCCACCAGCTACAATTCCTTCTTCAACTGCTGCTTTTGTTGCAGATAGTGCATCTTCTATTCTTAATTTCTTGTCTTTCATTTCAACTTCTGTTGCTGCGCCAACTCCAATTACTGCAACTCCTCCAGCAATTTTAGCTAATCTTTCTTGTAAATTTTCTTTATCGAATTCACTCTTTGTTTCTTCTATTTGAGCTCTTATTTGTTTTACTCTAGCAGCAATCTTTTCTTTGTCTCCTGCACCATCAACAATTATTGTATTTTCTTTTTGTACTTTTATTTGTTTTGCCCTACCTAATTGTTCTATTTGTGTATCTTTTAATTCCATTCCAAGGTCTTGTGATATTACTTCTCCACCAGTTAAGATTGCCATATCCTCTAGCATTGCTTTTCTCTTATCTCCAAATCCTGGTGCTTTAACTGCTACAACATTTAATACTCCTCTTAATTTGTTTAATATTAATGTTGATAGTGCTTCACTTTCTATATCATCACATACAATTACTAGTTTTCCTGATGATTGCATTAAATTTTCTAGTAATGGTAATATTTCTTGAATATTGCTTATTTTTCTATCTGTTATTAATATATATGGATTATCTATTATTGCTTCCATTTTTTCTGTGTCTGTTACCATATATGGTGATACATAACCTTTGTCAAATTGCATTCCTTCTACTACATTTAATTCTGTTTGTGATGTTTTTGATTCTTCGATTGTTATTACACCATCTTTTGATACTTTTTCCATTGCATCTGCTATTAATTCTCCTACTTCTGAGTTATTTGCAGATATACTTGCAACCCTTGCTATATCTTCTTTTCCGTTTACCGGTGATGTTATTTTCTTTAATTCTATAACAGCTCCATCAACTGCTTTTTCTATACCTCTTTTTATTGCCATTGGGTCAGCTCCTGCAGCAACATTTTTTACTCCTTCTTTTATCATTGCTTGTGCTAAAACCGTTGCTGTTGTAGTTCCATCTCCTGCTACATCATTTGTTTTTGTTGATACTTCTTTTACTAAACGAGCTCCCATGTTTTCGAATTTATCTTCTAATTCAATTTCTTTTGCTATTGTTACTCCATCATTTGTGATTAATGGAGCTCCATAACTTTTATCTAACACTACATTTCTTCCTTTTGGTCCTAATGTAACTTTTACTGTGTCTGCTAATTTATTGACACCTTCTAATAAAGATTTTCTTGCATCTTCTCCAAATTTAATTTGTTTTGCCATACTAATCATTCCTTTCTTTTAATTATTTTACTATAGCTAATATATCTTCTTCTCTTAAAATAATGTAATCCTCCCCTTCATATTTTACTTCTGTTCCTCCATATTTGCTTACTACTACATTATCTCCTTTTTTTACTTCCATCTCTTCTCTTTTTCCATCTATTAATCTTCCAGGTCCTACTTCTATAACTTCTGCTATTTGTGGTTTTTCTTGTGCTGAACTTGCTAAGATTATTCCACTTTTTGTAGTTTCTTCACTCTCTTTCATTTTTACCAATACTCTGTCTGCTAATGGTTTTATCATAAATATTACCTCCTTAATTTGGCTAATTATTTGTTAGCACTCTTTTATATTGACTGCTAATAATATATACCCATTTTTTATTATTGTCAATAGCTTTATTAATTTTTCACACAAAGTTCACATTTTGCTGAAATAATTCTATGCAAATTTCACATAATTATTACAAGTTTTTATAAAAATTTGATTTTAACATAAAATCGTGATATAATGATTAGCGTTGTAAATTTATAAAAATTCTATTTAAGGAGGAAAATGCAACATGGGTATCGCTATTCAAGAATTCAAAATAGCAATGGAGAATCTTGGTGCCAAAAGATTATTAGACAGAGAAATTCGGTTTAATCTTTTAGTGCCATGTTACGAGGTAAACGGTGTATTGCTTATTCACTCAGGAACTGATTTTGTTATTCACAAATGTACACCATTTTCTATGAAAGTTATGAAACTGGCTAAGTTTAAACTTGGGAAACGGCAAAACGACATTATTAATTTGGATGAAATTCGTTCTTTATACGGATTATTATTATTTTCTTTATTATTAGAAAACAAATTTAATGAAAATACCTTAAGAAAAATTTTTAATGAAACCTATAAAAAAGTTTTGAAGAATTCAGCTCATTCTGATTTGAAGTTACCACAATACATGCATTCGTCAATTCAGCGAGCCGATATGCTCCATAATTTAATTAAGAATTTTGACAATGCTATCAATCCATTCACAGAAGACTTTAGCAAGATAAAAGATCCATATTGCTGCTTAAATGATGTGAGTTTTGAATTTATTTCTAACTCAAACACCTATGAATTACCAAATACAGGATTTGCAATTTCTAATTCAGAAGCAACAACTGAATTCATATTCTCCCCTAATAGTTTGCTCTATTATGCAGAATATCTGAATGATGAGTCTAAAAGCTCATATACTGGGTATACATCTGTCAGACATTATTACACAAGCTATTCTTCTCTAAATGGATTAGATGAAATTATAAGCATCAATATTTGCAATTTTAACTCTGGTGAAAAAAGTTTAAACATCAGCCTTAATAGTGGTTTGGCATGGGCAACATCTAAAAGTTATGACATCAATCCAGTAACCGATACTCAGATTGATTACATGATTGACAATTTAGCAATTTCAATTGCAAGAATCAAAAAAGCGATAACCAATAAAGTTATCTTTTAACTTTTGGTAACAGATTTTAAGGGGGCGTTCAAATTAGAACTCCCTCTTTTTATTTTTAATATTAGTACTCTTATTTTATATCCTTAGCAGCTTTAACTAGTCCTACAAATAATGGTGCTGGTCTATTTGGTCTTGATTTTAGCTCTGGATGAAACTGTCCCGCTATAAAATATGGATGTTTTCTATACTCTATAATCTCTACTAATTTTCCGTCAGGTGATGTTCCTGAGCATATTAATCCGGCTCCTTCCAACTTTTCTTTATATTGATTATTATATTCATATCTATGTCTATGTCTTTCTGAAATTTTCTCTGATTGATATAATTCTCTCGCTAATGTTCCAGCTTTTAATATACATGGATATGCACCCAAACGCATTGTTCCACCTTTTTTATCAATTCCTATTTGTTCATTCATAATGTGTATTACAGGATTTTTAACTTTTTCATCGAATTCTGCTGAATTTGCATCTTTTATTCCTAATACATTTCTCGCAAACTCTACAACTGCCATTTGCATTCCTAAACATATTCCTAAAAATGGTATATTGTTTTCTCTTGCATATTTTATTGTTTGTATTTTTCCTTCAATTCCTCTATTTCCAAATCCTCCTGGAACAATGATTCCTTGTAATCCTTTTAATTTCTCTGAGGAATTTTCTGCGTTTATTGTTTCACAATCTATTAATTTTATATTTACTTTTACATGATTTGCAAAACCTGCATGATGTAAGCTTTCAATTACTGATAAATACGAATCTTCTAATTTTATATATTTACCAACTATCGCAATATTTACTGCTTCATCTTTTATATTTCTTATATTATCTATCATTTTTTGCCATTCTGTATTATCTGGTACATATCTATCAAGTCTCATATGATTACATACTTCCCTTGCTAATCCTTCTTCCTCTAGCATTAATGGCACTGCATATAAATTGTCAGCTGTTTTATTTTGAATTACACTACTTTTTCTTACATTACAAAACAATGCTAATTTTTCTCTTACAGTATCAGGTATTTCTTGTTCTGTTCTACATACAAGAATATCTGGCTGAATTCCTAAGCTTTGTAATTCTTTTACAGAATGCTGTGTTGGTTTTGATTTTATTTCATTTGAACCAAATATGTATGGTAATAGTGTTACATGTATATATACTACATCTTCTGGATTTTTTTCAAGCCCAACTTGACGAATTGCTTCAATTATTGATAGTCCCTCTATGTCTCCTACTGTTCCTCCAACTTCTGTTATTACTATGTCTGTATCTGTGTTTTCAAAACTGTATATTCTTTCTTTTATTTCATTTGTAACATGTGGTATTACCTGAACTGTTTTTCCTAAATAGTCTCCTCTTCTTTCTTTTTCAATTACTGATGAATAGACTTTTCCCATTGTTACACTTGAATTCTGTGTTAAGTTTTCGTCTATAAATCTCTCGTAATGTCCTAAGTCTAAATCTGTTTCTGCTCCATCATCTGTTACAAATACTTCCCCATGTTCATATGGACTCATTGTTCCTGGGTCTACATTTAAGTATGGATCAAATTTCTGTATTGTTACTTTATATCCTCTGTTTTTTAATAGTCTTCCTAATGATGCTGCTGTTATTCCTTTTCCTAATCCTGATACCACTCCTCCTGTTACAAATACATATTTTGTGTTCATTTTTTCCTCCTATTTTACCTCTTTTGCAGTATTATTTCTTATATATATTTTACTTTGTTAAACAAAAAATAGATTAAAATAAAAACTGCAAAATCGGTTTTTTTTTAATCTACTTTTTTATCTTAGCATTTTTGTTACTAATTGTCAATCCAGAAGTTAAAAAAAGAAGCCTCTTTCTGGCTTCCTTTCTATTCTCCAATTGGAATATATTTTTTCTCTTCAATTTTCTTTTCTGGTTCTTTTGGAAATTCTATTGTAAGAATACCGTTTCTGAAGTTTGCTTTTATATCTTCTTCATTTACATTCTCTCCAACGTAATAACTTCTTGAACACATTCCTGAAAATCTTTCTCTCTTTAAGTATTTAGCATGTTTATCTTCTTTTTCTTCATTTTTTTCTGCTGATACTGTTAAATATCCATCATGCAATTCTATTTTTATATCTTCTTTTTCATATCCTGGTATATCAATTTCTAAGAAATATTTTCCGTCTTTTTCTTTTAAATCGGTTTTCATTAATTTACTTTCTTTTTCTGTGAAAAATGAATCAGGTAAAACCTCATCCCAAAAATCTAATCCATTTCCATTTCTTCTTGGTATCATCATCATAATACATTACCTCTTTCCTTTTTACAATCTTATTATACATCTATTTTTAGCATTGTCAATAGTAGAGTGCTAAAATTCACACAATTTTCACAATTTAAAAATTGCCAATAAGGAAAATCCCCTATTGACAACTTTTTTTAAATTTAAATTGTATCGCATACATTATTAACGAAAATATTGTAGCAAGTATTGCTAAATAGTATAAATATAAATCAACTCTTAATGAAATTTCAAAATGAAATTGGTTTATTAATAATGAACTTATTATTGCTAAGTAAAATAGGACTGTTGCAAGTTTTCCATACCATTTACTATACACAACTACATCATCTTTTTTATACATTAATGATGCTGCTATTATCATAACACATTCTTTAATAAATACTATTGCAAATATCCACCAAGGTAAAATCTTTAATATTGCAAGAGATAATAATAAAGACATTTGTGTAAGTTTATCTGCTAATGGATCTATTAGCTTTCCTATATCGGTAATATAATTATATTTTCTAGCAATATATCCATCTAGCATATCTGTTATTGCTGAAATTGTAAATATTACTATTGTTGCTAAAAAGTCTTCATTTACAACAGATGTAAAAATAAATGGTATTAATATAAAACGTATAATTGTTAGGATATTTGGTATATTTTCTTTTTTCATTTATTTTTTTCCTTTCAAGACTATTTTACATCAAACTTTAAGTTATCATTTTCAAAGTCTACTGTAATGTTTTGTCCATCATGTACTTCATTTCTTAAAATCATTTCAGATATTTCATCTTCAACATATCTTTGAATTGCTCTTCTTAATGGACGAGCACCGAATTTTAAGTTTGTTCCTTTTTCAAGTATAAATCCTTTTGCAGTATCTGAAACTGTTAATGACATATTTTTTTCTGCTAATGCTTTTTTAGTATCTTTAAGCATTAAATCAACAATTTGTATTAATTCTGGTTTTGTTAATGAATCAAATACAATTATTTCGTCAATTCTGTTTAAAAATTCTGGTCTAAATACTTGTTTTAGATTTTCTTCTATTTTGCTTGTATCTACTGTTTGTTTAGCAAATCCAATTGAATTATTATTTAAATTTGAACCTGCATTTGATGTCATTATTATTATTGTATTTTGAAAACTTACTGTATTTCCTTGTGAATCTGTAAGTTTGCCATCATCAAGCACTTGAAGTAATATATTAAATACATCAGGATGTGCTTTTTCAATTTCATCAAATAGTATTATTGAATATGGTTTTCTTTTTACTTTTTCTGTTAATTGTCCTGCATCATCATATCCAACATATCCTGGAGGTGCACCTATTAATTTTGCAGTTGAATGACTTTCCATATATTCAGACATATCAACTCTAATTATTGAGTCTTCTGAGCCAAACATTTCATATGCTAAGCTTTTTGCTAATTCTGTTTTTCCTACACCTGTTGGACCAACAAATATGAATGAAGGTGGTCTTTTTGTGCTTTGTAATCCTGCACGATTTCTTCTTATTGCACGAGAAACTGCACTTACTGCCTTATCTTGACCTATAACTCTAGTATGAAGATTTGTTTCTAGGTTTAATAATTTTTGTGTTTCTGCTTCTGTAATTTTTTTAACTGGAATTTTAGTCCAACTTTCAATTACTTGTGCAATATCTTGTGTAGTAAGATTTTTTAATTGAATTGTACTATTTAATTGGTCGATTTCTTCAATTAGTCTGCATTCCTTTGTTTTTAAGTCTGCTGCTTTTTGATAATCTTCTGTTGAATCTGCTTGTGCTGCATCTTCTTTTTGCGCTTGAACTTGTGCTAATTCTTGTTTTAACATTTCTAATCTGAATAATTCCTTATTTTCTAAGTTAATTCTTGAACATGCTTCATCAAGTATATCAATTGCTTTGTCTGGCAAAAATCTATCATGTATATATTTTTCTGACATCACAACAGTTTGTTTAATTATATCATTAGAAATCTTTACTTTATGATATTCTTCATAATATTTTTTTATTCCTTCAAGAATTTTTATTGATTCATCAACATTTGGTTCTTCAACCAATACTTGTTGAAATCTTCTTTCTAGTGCAGAATCTTTTTCTATATATTTTCTATATTCTTTTAATGTTGTTGTTCCTATTAATTGAATTTCTCCATTTGATAATGATGGTTTTAAAATATTAGCAGCGTTCATTGAATGTTCTCCATCTCCTGCACCAATGATATTATGAATTTCATCTATTACTAAAATAATATTTCTAAACGCTTTACATTCTTCGATTATTCCCTTCATACGTGCTTCGAATTGTCCTCTGAATTGTGTTCCAGCCACTACAGATGTCATATCTAACAAGTATACTTCTTTATTTAATAGCTTTGCAGGTACATTATTATTTGCAATTTTTATTGCTAGACCTTGTGCTATTGCAGTTTTTCCGACTCCTGGTTCTCCAATTAAACACGGATTATTTTTTGTACGTCTATTTAAAATTTGTATGACTCTTTGTATTTCTTTATCACGTCCAATAACCATGTCTAATTCATTATTTTTAGCTTTTTGTGTAAGGTTAGTTCCATAAGTATCTAGATATTTTTTCTTTTTATTAGCAGGCTTTTTTTCCACTTTAACTTTTTGTCTCCCACTTCCGTTAGCCTCTTCTTCGCCATTAACTTTTCTTCCTGGAACTATACTTGCAAAAATTGACCCAATTGGAATTCCTAATGGATTTCCTCCATTTTCTTCCCCCTCTTCGTCATCATATTCTTCCATATCATCAGGATTAAAATCTTCCATTCCTTCTATATTTTCAATTTTCAAATTTGAAGACAAATCTTTAAATAATCCTTCTAATTGTTTTGACATAACTGACATATCTATATTATTCAATGGTGGCATATTATTATTGCCATTTTGATTATTATTATTATTTTCATTTTTACTTAATGGCTTATCAGGAACATCGATGCCTCTTTTTTTAGCACATTCTCTACAAAGGCCTTCCATAGATGATACTCCATTTTCTATTCTATTTATAAAGATTTCCGCATTATTCTTATTGCAATCTGAACATATCATATATTAATTTTCCTCTTTTCTTTAATTTAATATTATATATCATACATTAATTTTCCCAAATAGTCAATAGAAAATGCATTTTGGGACTAGACAAAAAATTAAATTTGTGTTAAGATATTTAAGATGTTAAGAATCAGAAAAAAATTACGCATGAAGTAAACAAAAATGCCCGAATGGCGGAACTGGCAGACGCACACGACTCAAAATCGTGCGGGAAACCATGTGGGTTCGAGTCCCACTTTGGGCACCAGAATAAAAATGTAGCAAAAGCTACATTTTTTTATTTTAAATATGACTGTGGGACTCGAAAAGGAGGTTGCCGAGTTTCGCGCTGGTCTGGGGCCTGCCGAAACGAAGGCAAAAATAATCCTGTGGATTATTTTTCCGACGCGGGTTGTATAGTCCCACTTTGAGTACCCCAAAAATTATAATTGACTTTTTTTTAATATCTGTGTATAATAAGTATAGGAAATGAATAACCGCAGTGAATGCGGTTACCACTACATAAAAATATAGCAACACATTCGCAATATTGGCATAGTGGAATGTGTTGTTATTTTTATTCCTTATCTATAATTGAATTTACATATTTTATGTATAAAATCGTTAATAAGGTTACGTTTATTGTTGTAGAAGCCATTAAGGCTATTAATAAAAATAGTATAAAACTCATAAACACCACCTCACTTTCTGATAACAAAAGTTATCGAGTGCAGTGGCAACACATATCTACTACTATGTTCATTTCCTATGTGAACTAGTATAGCATACAATTTAAAATATATCAATATAAAAAGAACAAAAATTCGTTTTTAAATTAATTTTCTTGCTTTTTAAAAAATCCCTTTAGTATATATATGGATTAATTGATATTTGTATCAATAGTTATGAGAATCAAAAAAATTGTAGATAACTACGTTAACGGCACCAAAATTTGACCATTTTGCCGACGCCGACAAAATGGTGATAGCCGAAAAAAAGTCATTGCTCTTACCCAAACATATTTTGCAATTCAAACCAGAAAACAAGAACTTACAGAAAAAGAATACTGTATGTTAACAGAAGATGAAAAAAGATTTTACCAAAGAAATCTAACAAGAAAAGGAAATTATTCACTTAACCAAGCCGCCAAAAACGCAGGAATAAAAAACTTTGATAAATTTCATAATGCAGGATATAAAGGATTATATAATGGAAAAACTGCTGATGACATAGCCAAAAGAAAAGGTCTACGATATAGAGAAGATATTTTAGATAATATGGGAAGTGAAGAACTTGCTGCAAATTTATTTCGTATTACACAAACTGAATCGAGATTAAAACGAGATAACATACAAACTGAATCAGCAGCCAATAAAACACATTATGAAGTTGGCTCAAAAATTAAATCGTCGCACCAGATGAAAACTAAAAATAGAAAACTATACAAAAATAAAATTTTATGTGCTATAATATAGATAGTTATTAAAAATGAAAAAGAGAGAAAAATTATGATAAAAGAAGTTATAAAGTATGGAGAAGCAGAAGTTGCATATAGAAATAAACAGTTATTAGCACAAAAACCCAAATTATATAATTTGTTTTGGGAAACTACATTAAGATGTAATGCTAAATGTAAGCATTGTGGAAGTAGAGCAGGAGAACATGTAAATATAGATCAAGAATTAACAACTCAAGAAATAAAAGATACATTTAATAGTATTGCAAAAAGATATTGTGCAGATGAAATTTTAATTAATGTTACTGGTGGAGAACCATTACTTCGCAAAGATTTATTTGAAGTAATGACTTATGCTAAGAAATTAGGATTTCATTGGGGAATGACTACTAATGGAATACAAATAAATGATGAAATAATAGAAAAGATGAAATCGTCAGGAATGGAAACAATCTCAATTAGCGTAGATGGTTTAAGAGATACTCACAATGAATTTAGAGGAGTTCCAAATTCATATGAAAGAATAATTAAAAATGTTGAAAAACTAAAAAAAGCTAATTTTTTAGATTGGTTGCAAATTACTACTGTTATCAATAAGTCTAATATTAATGAATTGGAAAAATTATATTCTGTAATACAGGATTTGAGTATTAATTCGTGGAGAATATTAAGTATCGAACCAATCGGAAGAGCAAATGAAAATGAAGATTTACTATTGAAAAAAGAGGACTATGAAAGGCTATTAACTTTCATAAGCAGTAAAAGAAAAATTTCGAAATTTGATATAAAATATGGTTGTAATCATTTTTTAGGAATGAAGTTTGAAAAAGAAGTAAGACAGCATATGTTTTTCTGTGTAGCAGGATTTACAACAGCTAGTATTTTATATAATGGTGACATTTATGTATGTCCAAGTGTTGAAAGAAGAAAAGAGCTTGTGCAAGGAAATGTTAGAAGAGATGATTTTATAGATGTATGGGAAAATAAATTTAAATGGTTTAGAGATGAGAATAAATTTAAATGTAAGGAATGCGAGCAATGTAAGGAGTGGAAATATTGCTTAGGAGATTCTTTGCATACATGGGATTTTGATAATAGCAGACCCAAAATCTGTATAAATAAAATGTTAGGGGGAAAATAGTTATGAAAAGTAGAATTAAAAAGATATTAGTTTCTATTCAAGTATTTTTTCTTAGTATGATTTCGAAGGTTTTTGCCTTATCGCCTTATGATATTCAAACAGACTACGGAATTCAGACAGCATATGGAATCGAAACTCCTATAGAAAAAGCTTTTAGTATAGAAAAATTTATAGTACCAATAATTTTATTTGTTATAGGATTAGTTGTCATTATTAGTAAAAAGATAACCAAAAAAGTAAAAATCATAATAATATCAACCTTAATGATTTTAGGAGCTTTAGCCTGGATTATATTAAATTATTTTGCTGATATGTTTTAGTCTATATTATATTAAGCATATCTTATTATTAAAACATATACAGTTCTTTATTTTGACTTTTATTGTGGAACTCGAAAGGGAGGTTGCCGAATTGCTACTCTCCCTTATGAAATATTCTTTTAATCATATTAATTATTATTTTAAATATTGGCTCTTTATATTTCTTCAAAGAAACGCTATTGATTACTTTATTTTCATCTGTTTTGGGTAATTTATAATGTTTTTTTAATAAATTATCTGTATTATATTTTTCTTTTAATTCTTCTTGATATTTTTTCTCATTGTCTTTCAGTATTAAATTTATCTTCTTTTTTTCCGCATCCTCACACAAATAATTCAAATATATCATAGTTATTATAGATTTTGTTTTACTCTTTAGGTTCATTTCATTTATTGGTTTATTATGATTTAAATTAGGTTTATAAGTAGTGGATTTATTTCTTTGCCAAAACTCTATTAGCTGTTTAGGAATTTTACTTATTATGTTATTATCATAATATTACAATATCATATTGTGAAAATTTTTTCAATCAATTATGAAATATAATGAAAAAAAGACACTGCACATTCATACCACAAAACGAATGTGCAGTGTTTCACTTATATACAAATTAATCATACCTCTTGTTTTCTCATGTAAATAATTTTAATCAAATTCATAGAAGTAAACTTCTTCTGTAACTCTACAATTACTATAGGAAATAATGAAATTCCAATTGTAATCAACCATTGAGTCTGAGTCAATGGAACCAACTTAAAAACGTCGGCTAATGCAGGAATTAACACAACACTAGTTTGAACTATTGTCCCTAATACAAAACTTCCAATTAAATACTTATTCTCAAATAATCCAATTTTGAATATGGATTGTTCACTTTTAATATTAAAACTGTGGATAAGTTCAAGCAATCCCAAAGAAACAAAAGCCATTGTTCTTGCAACTTCCAATCCATAGAATTTATTTCCTATTCCAAATGCAATAAGAGTTAAAATTCCTAACATTATCCCTTCAACAACAATTTTATTCCATAATCCATCTGCGAAAATTCCTTTTTTATTATCAACAGGAGGTCTTTTCATAATATCTTTTTCTGGTGGTTCTAGTCCTATTGCAATTGCAGGTAAAGAATCTGTTACTAAATTTATCCATAACAATTGTATAGCAAGTAATGGTGATTTTAACCCTAAAACAAGTCCCATAAATACAGTTACTATCTCTCCTATATTTGTTGCAATTAAAAAGTGGATTGCTTTTTTTATATTATCATATATATTTCTTCCTTGTTTAACTGCTTTTACAATTGTTACAAAATTATCATCTGCTAATATCATATCAGAAGCATTTTTGGCAACGTCTGTTCCATTCTTTCCCATTGCAATTCCTATATCTGCACATTTTAATGCAGGACTGTCATTTACTCCATCACCTGTCATTGCCACTACATTCCCTGCATTCTGCCAGGCTTTTACTATCCTAACTTTATGTTCTGGTGTTACTCTTGCAAATACTGAATATTCTTTAATCTCTTTCACTAATTGCTCTTGTGAAATTTGGTCAAGTTCTTTTCCTGTTATTGCTTTATCATGTGGTGCTAAAATGTTTAACTCTTTTGCAATTGCTTTTGCTGTCGCAATGTGGTCACCAGTAATCATTACAGTTTTTATTCCCGCTTTTTTACAAGTTCGTACCGCTTCTTTTACTCCATCTCTTGGTGGGTCTATCATTCCTATTAGCCCAACAAAATTCAATCCATTTTCTAATAAATTCATTTCTGAACTTCTCGGTAAACTATCAATTTTTTTATATGATACAGCTATTACTCTCAATGCCTTTTCAGCCATTTGCTGATTTTCCTTCTCCAATCGACGTTTTTCAATACTTGTTAAATTGCATTTATTAAGTAATATGTCTGGTGCCCCTTTTGTTATAACAAGATATTTCCCTCTATATTTATGTATTGTTGTCATCATTTTACGATTTGAATCAAATGGAATTTCTGCCACTCTTGGCATTTCTCTATATAAGTCATTTTTATTTAAATTATATTTTAAACCGTTTTGTACCAGTGCAATTTCTGTTGGTTCTCCGCTTATGTTTTTTATGCCATTGTGTTCAATAATATTGCTATCTGTACACATTGTAGCAAATTTACTTGCTAATAATGTATCTTTGGCTTTAACTTCTACTACAGTCATCTTGTTTTGAGTTAAAGTTCCCGTCTTATCAGAACAAATAACATTACTACATCCTAGTGTTTCTACGGCTGGTAACTTTCTTATTATACTATTATTTTTTGCCATTTTGCTTACACCTATTGATAACATAATTGTTACAATTGCAGGCAGTCCTTCTGGTATTGCAGCAACAGCTAATCCAACTGATGTCATAAACATTTCAATTGGGTCTATATGTTTTATCATTCCTATAAAAAATATTAATGCACATATTGCTAAACAAACTATTCCTAATATTTTTCCGACTTGTGCTAACTTCTTTTGAATTGGCGTTTCTGGAGTTTCATCTTCCATAATCATATTAGCAATTTTTCCAACTTTTGTATTCATTCCAGTTTCTGTTACTACAGCTTTTCCATGACCATTTACAACAATACTTGCCATAAATGCCATGTTTAACATGTCCCCTAATGTTTCATCATTTTGCGCCACAATATCAGCATTTTTTAAAACAGGCTCTGTTTCCCCTGTTAAACTTGATTCTTCTATCTTTAAATTATGACTTTCCAATAATCTGCAGTCTGCTGGCACATATGTTCCCGCTTCTAACTCTACAATATCCCCTGGTACCAAATCTTCTGCATGAATTTCTTGTATTCTTCCATCTCTAACTACTTTTGCCATTGGTGGAGTCATTTGTTTTAAAGCTTCTATTGATTTCTCTGCTTTTGCTTCTTGAATGACTCCCATAAGTGCGTTAAATACAACAATTGCAATAATTATTATTGAATCAACATAGTCATTTTCTCCTTGAAAATATGACGTAATAGCTGATAATATTGATGCTACTATCAAAATAATAATCATGAAATCATTAAACTGTTTTATAAATTTTATTATAAGTGTTTCTTTCTTCTTTTCTTGTAATTTATTATTACCATATTTTTGTTTTCTTACTTGTACCTCTCTTTGTGTCAATCCTACACCTTGCTTTGTCCTTAGTTTCTGTAAAACCTCTTCTTTTCTTAAAGTTTCCCACATAATTTTCCTCCTCATTTATCTCTTTAGTTGAATTTTATGTGGCTTGTCTTTAATTTATTACTCAAAATCCTCAATAACTTGGTTTAATTCTTCTTTTCCATATATCTCTAATCCATCTTGCATGTTAAGTAAATCGGCTTCTGTAAGATATTCACTTGATATATTGGTTTTTTCGTAAAGTGTTTCGCTTCCATCATTATTTTCTTTATATACAACAATTTTTCCATCTTCTACTTTTAGCTTAAAATGTTCTCCACAAACATCATCAAATTCTTTATATAATGTTATTTTTCCTTTTTCAAATCCAATTACTTCCCAATCGGCATATTTTTCTTGAACTTGTTCCTTTGTTAAGTTTACTAGTTCTTGTGGTAACTCTACATATTCATTTATAGTATGATCACATTTTTTGTAATATTTTTTTAAAACTAATATTGCATTTGCTGCTACCTTTTCTTCTGTTGATGATACTGCTGTTGTGTCCTGTTGCTCCTGCTCTTCTTTGTATTCTTCTGTACACTCATCTTCAATTTTTTCTGACATATAAATATTTGTTTCTGGTATGTTCTCACTTTTTTTGTTTTGCCTTACTATTAAATATGTTATACTTCCAGCACATATTGCTATTAATATACTTATTATTATAATTTTTCCTGTGTTTTTCAAACCTATCACAACCTTCCGTTTTTCTTATTATAACCAAGGTTATGGTTTTTTATACAAAATTTTCCTAACTCGAATCCAAAAATCCATTCATCTGTATACTTATAGCATTTGCTCTAATCCATATTTCTCCAAAAAAATCCGTCCTATAAATTTTCACATTTCTCTCTTGTAACATTTTTATTGTTTCATCAGCAGGATGTCCAAACTTATTATCCTTACCAACTCCAATAACAGCATATTGGGGTTCAACTGCACTTATAAATTCTTTTGTAGAAGATGTTTTAGAGCCATGATGTGCAACCTTTAAAATATCAGATTTTAATATTTCGTTTTTGCCAGCATATTTTGAAAGAATTGCCTTTTCAGCTATTTCTTCAATATCACCTGTAAAGAGCATAGAAAAATTTTTATATATTAATTTAACTACTAATGAATTGTTGTTTATTGCATTATCAGAAATCATGTTAGTGCTTGATGGCCATAAAACAATGAAGTACAAGCCATTTTCTATTGATATTTTATTTCCTGCTTCTACTGTATTTACATTAATCTTCTTTAAATTAACTATCCTCTTAAATTCTTCATAATTATCACAAGTTTCATATTGTTTTCCTATGACCACTCTTTCTACTTTCATTTCTTTTAAAACATATAGTAATCCGTCCGCACATGATCTTGGTCAAAATGACTAATTATCATATAATCTATTTTCTTGATTTTTCTGTCTAATAAATATGGTAATATTGTATTAGGACCTCCATCAATGAGAATATTTTTACGGTTTGGCGTAATTATTAATGTACTATCCCCTTGCCCTACATCTATAAAATAAATTTTTAAGTTATCTGGAATTCTGTTAATTGAATTAAATAAAATGACTAAAATTATCAATATTATTTTGAACTTTTTAAAATATGGTCTTAATTTATATCTTAACAAATATAATGTGTTTTTGATTCTTCCTTGCGTTATATTACAGTTTATTGTACTAAATACTTTGTATAAATATCCTGCAATACTAACTATTAAATAATATAAAATAACTTGATAAATTTCTGGTGTTACAATTTTGAAATTTGCAATATTAATTTTTGAAATTAATATTATTCCATACAGTGGAATTTCTATTACTTTTGCAAAAGCCATTCCTGCTTGTATTGAAACCATAGATATTAAAATTTGAATAAAACCACCTATTACAATCGGTCCTATTATATAACTAAGTAATAAATTAGTTATTAAAAAACCTAATCCAGCAGTGTTAAAATATAGTATCATTACTGGTGCTATAACAATTTGGGCCGAAATTGATACTGATATTGTTGAAATAATTTTTTCACATTTTCTTTGAATTTTTAAATAAACGTATTTCCATCTTCGATTTTTTATTTTTATATTTTTAATTATTTTTTCAACGATTTTTTGAAAATATATTATTCCAATTGTTCCTCCATATGTTAATAAAAAGCTAGTACTTATTAAACTATACGGATTGTTAATTAATATTATCATTGTTGATATTGCAATATTATTTAATGTGTTGCTTTTTCTATATAATACAAATGCCATACATGTTAAAATTCCCATTATGCTTGCTCTTACAACAGATATGCTGAATCCTGTTATTATCATATATGCTACTAGTACAAGGCTTGATATAATTTTGCTTAGTTTTTTTCCTAACATTTTCTGTGTAGCAGTTGTTGCCATTAAAATGATATATGATATGTGTAATCCTGATACAGCTAAAACATGTGAAATATTACTATTTGCAAACTCTTCTTTTGTGTTTTCATCGATTTCTGTTGTATCACCTAACATTATTCCTAAAATTATTTTAGACATTTCTTCACTATATGTTATCTTTATATTCTCTTTAATTTTTAGAAATATTTTATTTGATATTTGCATTAATGTATTTGCCTGATTTTCAGCTATAATTTCAATTTTTTCAATTTTCACAGTTCCATATATTTTTAGTGTTTTTAAATATTGCTTATAATTAAACCCTTTATAATTTCGAGCCTGTGCTGGTTCTTTGAACTCTCCGTAAATTGTTATTTTATCTCCATATTTCAATTGTTTCTTTTTTGATACATTTATATATAATTTGGTATTTTTATATTTTTTATTAATAACCTTTATTTCATATCTGTCATAATATTCTTTTTCTTCTTTATTTCCTATTACAATACCGCTAATGCTTAGTGTTTCTCCATCATGATACATATTTTCATATTTATTTTCTTGAATTTTAATTATTAAATTTGATATAAAAGATGAAATAATAATTGTTATAATAATGTTGAGTTTAAAAACTAATTTGATATATCTAAAATATCTTTTAATTGAAAGAATTTTAAATTTCTTTTTCTTATATTTTAAATTGATTATAATATATATTGATATTAGAAGAAAATAAAATGGGAGTATACTTATTTTTAAGTATATCCCCCATATAATACCTATAATATAACCAATTGCTATTACTAAAATTGGCCTATTCAATTATTTTACTCTCCTTGCTCCTACATATCTTTTGCTATAATAGCTTGATGATAATGATGTAATCACTACTCCTTGTCTTGGGTTTGCAGCATGTATAAAACTGTCTCCCCCTATATATATTCCAACATGCCCTATTGCGGAATTTCCTGAATTATTAAATACTACTATGTCTCCTGGTTGTAACTCATCTTTTGATACTGCTACACCATCATTTATTTGTCCTTTTGATGATCTACTTAATGATACTCCGAAATTTTTATATACATATGATGTAAATCCAGAGCAGTCAAATCCTGTTGTTGGTGATGAACCTCCTGCAACATATTTACATCCTAAATAATTTTTTGCATATTCTACTACTGATGTATTTGATTTTGATGTAGTTGTAACTTTTTCTTCTTTTTGTGTTGTTTCTTCTACATCCATTGGTGTAACTTCTTCTTGTTTTATTGTACTACCACTTCTTGATGTTGTTTCTTTTATCTTTGTATCTTTTATCTTTGTATCTGATATATATTTTGCTGATACATATCCTGTTTTTCCATTTAATTTAATTTGATACCATCCATCAATTTTTCCTGTAATTACTACTTTATCATTTTTTGATAAACTATCTAATTCTTCACTTGATGTTGATGGCTCTTTTCTAACAACTAACCCATCTGCACTAACATATCCAACTTGGTCTAGCTTTTTTACCTCAGTTTTGTTGTCAATTGTTTCTGCTTTGATATCTTCTTTCTTGGTCTCTTCTGTTTTTGTTTCTTCTTGTTTAGAATCTTCTTGTGAAGGTACTTCTTGTTGTTCTGTCTGCTGTGTTTCTTCTGTGATTGTTACTGCTTTTTTTAATGTGTTTTCTCTTATCCATCCAATTTCTTTTTCGCTTTCTATTCTGCACCAATCATTTATTGTTTCTATCACTTTTACTTTTCCACTTATTTTTGTTATTGGCTTTGAGCTTATTAATGGTATTAGTCTTATTTCTGTTTCTTGATTTAATGTATATTCATTTTCTGTTGTTGTAACTACATTTTCTGTTTGTGGTTCTATATCTTCTGCAACTGGTTCTACTGTTGGTTCAGTTTTTGCCTCAACATTTGTAGTTGTTGTTTCTACAGTATTAGCTTGTGGTTCTTCTACATTTACTGTATCTGTTATTTTTACACATTCTTTACTAACATATCCTTTTAATATTTCACCATTTACCTTAACTTTTATCTTGTACCAATCATCTTGTTCCTCAAGAATTTCCACCTCAGTATTTTCATCTAGTTGTTCTATAATTGTTGATTTTGAGTTTGCCTCTCTTCTTAATCTTACTGTTTCAGAATTTATCTTTCCTGTTGTCGCTTCTACTCTTACGCCTAGTAGCATTAGAGTTGTTATCGTTAGTATAAATATTGCTAATTCTTTAACCTTCATATTAACCTCTTTATATTTTATTTTCACGTTTAAAAGTATATACTTAAAATGAAAAAAAGTCAATTATTTTTGACTTTTTTCCCAAAAAACATGTCTTGTTCTTTTGCTTTTTCCATAATATTTACTATCTTTTTTTCATCTACTATTTGAAATTTTTCTTTGCTTATTATATGCCTCCTGTCTGTTTTATGAAAATATAAAATTGGTAAGTTTAATTCCAAATCATTAATTACATTATCGATTTTTTTACTATATGACATTACAAACATTTTTTGCTTACACAAACAAGATAATATTATTGCATGAAATCTTGCGCATATCATATATTCCATTTGGCTATAGGTATTTAGAAATTTGTCTATATCTCCATCATATCTTACTTCTTCTACCTTTGGATTATTTAAAAATTCTTTCATTAGTTTTTCCATAATAATTTCATCTTGTTCATGCTTACAAAATGAGTATAAATAAACTTTATATCCTTTTTTTAAATAGTAATTAATGTTATTTATCAAAAACTTATGATATTCTTGTGCTATATGTTTTAAATCATGTCTAATATCTAAATTTATTACTGTTATTCCTATGCTATTTTCAATTTTCTCATTTTGTGGAATTTTATAATTAAATGCAAAATCTGGTGCATATCTTACATTATCTATGTCTTTAAATAAATTGTATGAATATTTGTCTCTAAAGCATATGTCTGAACATATTGAAAAATTTCTTTTAGATAATTCAAAATATTCTTTAGTTTGGTATGGTCCATAGTTACAACTTATATAACAAAATGGAATATTTTTATTTTTGCATCTATTGACAAAATCAAAAAATTTTTCTGACAAATTATAAACTTTTCCACCTTCCATAAAAATAGAACCACCTATATAAACATATGCATCAAATTCATCTTCATTCATTTTATATAATTCTTCGTCTGTGTCTTCTCCAATTAGTATCTTTAAATTCTTATATTTAACTAATCCCTCTAAGAATTCTTTTTCCTTTATCCTCATAAAAAAATCTATTTTTGGATATTTTTCTAATAACATCTTTATAAAAATATCATCACCAAGATTTTTTCTTGCGTATGCCATTAAAAACACTTTTTTCATTTTATTCTCCTTGCAGTTCTTCTTTTAATTTATTCCATATCTTATTAGTTCTTGTATATTCATTGTAATGTTTTTCAACGTCTCTATCATACTTTTTCAACTCTTCAAGTAATATAGAGAAACAGTCATCATCAAATAAGTTGTTTAACCTTGGTAATATCTCTGCCAATTTTTTTTCAATATTATTTATTTCCTTTTTATAATTTTCTTTATCTTTTATATATAATAAAAGTGGTTTATATTTTATCCATCCAATAGATGCTTTCAAAAATCTATTTTTTATATTGTTTTCTTTTACATTTATTTTTCTTAAAGTCTGTGGATATACTCCATCCATTATTTGTGTATATTTTAAAAATCCATCATGAAAATGATATACTGGTACTCGTACTGTTTTTGAATTATCTAATAACGTTGAAAAAAACGTATCTTCGCCTCTTGCTGCTGGTGGATTATAAAATGCTGGAATTTTATCTTTATCATTTAAATTCAAACAAAGTGTAGACCCTGCTACCCATTTTCCAACTCCATCTGATTCTATTTCATATGCTCCATTTCCCATTGCTATTTCACGTTTTGCATATGTGACACCATTATTATTTTGCATTTTTTCTTTTATTGATTCCCATGATATTATGTCATTACTGATTACTTCTATAAACTCTTTTAAATCTTGTTCCGTAAATTTTTCATTAAAGTCTATGTATGGTATTGGTGATATGTATCCACAATGATATCCTATTGTAACATTTGCATTTTCTTTATCCATAGATTCTAAATGTTTTAATATATTATCTTGCTTAATCCATTCATTTTTGC
>MNRR01000024.1:6363-16231 GCA_001916055.1 Clostridium sp. 28_12 | reverse complement strand
TTATCTTGTTTTTTATTGCATAATACATTACAGTATTTCTACCTTTAGCATGTCCATGCCCTAAAAAGAATTCCATATCTTCAGTTTTTATACCTTTTTTCGTTGTTAATTCTTCTATCTCTTTTTCTATATCTTCTGGTGTAATATATACTATTTTTATTTTTTTATGAACTTCCGGTTTTATGTTGTAAAACTCTTCTCTCGGAGTTTGTTGATATGTTGTATCAAATAAAATAAAAACTGTTACATTTATTTTTTTTGAATATCTCTTAGTTTGCTCTACTATCTGCTCATAATAACTATTAATTACTTTACATACATTTGAACGTCCTGTTACAAATCCAATTCCAAAATTTATTTCTTTTTCCATATTATACCTTCCTATCTTAAACATTACTATTATATCATGATTCAGTATTTTTGTAAAGCATATTAGCTTTAAATTTTACATAATTAATTTTCTTTTTTATCTTGTTTCATTTAAAAAAGCAAGTCTAAGATTTTCTATCAAATGCAAATTTTAAGAAAATCTAAGACTCGCCATATTTATCTAGTACAGAAAGTTCTCCTACAAGGAGAACTTTCCTACTATATAAAAAAGAAGCCGGATTTATTTCAGCTTCTTTTTATATATTTTACATATTTTTTTCTACTAATGGTAGTACTTGTTTCTTTCTTGAAACAACTCCTGGCATAACTGCAATATTATCTTTGATTTCATAAGATTTTGCAATTACATCTGTTCTATCTCCTAAAACGATTGCTTCTGAATTACTATTTATTATGTCTGTAATTACGAATACAAATAAACTTAATCCTTTAGCTAATATTTCTTTATTTATTTCTTGTTCTATTTTTTCTTTTCTTTTTAATATGTCTGGAATACTTACTGTGTTTACTTGTGCTATCACATATTTTATATCTTCTTTTTCTATTTTTTTAGCATCTAAACGTATTAATTCATCTTCTGTATATTTATCTAAATTTGTTCCTGCTTTTAGCATTTCTAATCCATATATATTTACATCTACATCTGCTATTTTTGCAAGTGCTTCAAGTGCTTTTTTATCTTTTTCTGTTGTTGTTGGTGATTTTAATAATAGTGTGTCTGATATTATTGCACTTAGCATTAACCCTGCCATTTGGGCTGGTATCTCTATATTATTTGAACTATATAATTCAAACAATATTGTTGATGTACATCCAACTGGTTGAGCATAATAGAATAATGGTTCTGATGTTTCAAAATTGTTTATTCTATGATGATCTACTACTGCTTCTATTTTTGCATTTTCTATTCCTTCAACTGATTGTGAAAATTCGTTGTGATCTACTAGTATTACTTTTTGGCCTTCTTCAACTTTTTCTATGAATTTAGGAGCTTCTGCATTAAATTTTTTCAATGCGAATTTTGTTTCTTCATTTATTTCTCCTAATCTACAAGGAGTTACTTTTTTTCCTCTTATTTTTGTTTGTAAATCTGCCATAACTATTGCAGAACAGATTGTATCTGTGTCAGGACTCTTATGTCCAAATACTATTACTTCTTCCATTTTATTTTCCTATCCTTTCAAATATTTCTTCTAATTCTTCTTTATTAAAGTTATAAACTTTATTGCAAAATTGACATTTAATTTCTGCTTTTCCATCATCTTTTATTAGTTCTTTTAATTGCTCTTTTCCAATTGTCATTAATCCATCTGCAAATCTTTCTTTTGTACATTTTTTGCGCAATTTCTTTTAATGTCAAATTATTATCCAACATTTTTGAAATTGCTCCTGCCTCAAATATTGCTTTTTCTACTTTAGATATCTCTTCCTCTGTTGCATCTGGCATTGGTGTTATTATATATCCACCACTTGCTCGTACCCCATTTTTATCAACTAATACTCCTAATGCAACTGCTGTTTGTTTTTGTTCTGATGTTTGAAAATAATTTGCAAAGTCTTCTGCTATTTCTCCAGAAGTCAATGGGCTTATTCCTATATAAGGTTCTTTTAATCCTATATCTTTTATTACATTTATAAAGCCTTGATTTCCTATTGCTCCTCCAACATCTAATTTTCCAAATTCATTTAATGGTAATTCAACTTGTGGATTTGTTATACATGCTTTTACTTTTGGAGTACTATCTGCAACTGCTACTATTTTTCCTATTGGTCCATTTCCTTTTATTTGTATTGTTAATTTATCTGTTGCATTTTTCATATCTGCACCAATTAATGCTGTTATTGTTAGTACTCTTCCTAGAGCTGCTGTTGTAAGTGGACTTAAATCATGTATTATTCTAGCTTTTTCTACTAAATTTGTTGTAGATATGCATGTTACTGAAATTTTTCCATCATATGCTAAAAATTTTATTATCTGGTCTTTCATTGTCTCTCCTTTCTATACTTTTGCATTCTCATCAACTAGTTCTGATGTACAATTTGGACATCTTGTCGCATGATATTTTATCTCTGTTAAACAATATGGACATATTTTTGTTTCTGGTTCTTTATTTTCTTCTTTCTTTTTCTCTTTTATGTATTTTTTTACATTTCCTTTTTTATCTAGTTTGACAGCCATTTCTTCACTTATATCTTTTATTTTGTTTAGTTTATTAAAATATTTTATTGCTATAAATATTGAAAATGCTATTATTAGAAAGTCAACTATAGTTGTTATAAAACTTCCATATTTAATTGAAGCATTTCCTACTGTTAATACCATATCTGAAAAATCTACTTTTCCTATTAATATTGATATTAATGGCATTATAATATCATTTACTAATGAATTTACTATTTTCTGAAATGCTCCTCCTATTACAACACCTATTGCCATATCTATAATATTTCCCTTTAATGCAAATTCTTTAAATTCTTTTAACATATTGCTTTTTTGGTTCTTCTTTTTTTTCTTCATTTTATCACATCCATCTATTTATTATCAATCATTTTAGACTTAGTCTGTTTTTCTTTTATAAAGTTTCTATATCCTAATGCAACAGCCGCTATTATCATTAGTAAAAATGATAATGCTTTCCAAATTCCACTATCAAATAATATTATTGCAAACATTCCAAGTGATGCACTTAATCCATATAGTATTAAAACTGCTTGTTTTTGTGTAAATCCTTTTGCTACTAATTTATGATGTAAATGTCCTTTATCTGGTTTAAATACTGCTTTTATTGATTTTCCTTTTATGATTCTTCTTATTATTGCAAATATTACATCAAATATTGGTAATCCTAGAACTATTACTGGTAATACTATTACTGCAGCAGTATAAGTTTTTGCAACTCCTAAAATAGATACCACTGATAGCATGAACCCTAAAAAGTTTGAACCTGTGTCTCCTATAAATGTTTTTGCAGGAGAAAAATTAAATGGTAAAAATCCAACTAGTGCTCCACTTAATGCGGTAACTATTACTGTTGCAATCATTGGCGAATCATTCATTAAGAATATAATTAATAATGATATACATGATATTAATGATATTCCTGATGATAACCCATCAAGTCCATCTATTAAGTTTATTGCATTTGTTACTCCAACAATCCATATAATAGTTATTATAGTTGAAACAGTATCATTTAGCCCTATTCTATATAAAAATGGTACATCTAAATGTTCTATTCTAATTCCAAACGTTACAACTATGATTGCTGCTGAAACTTGTCCTAATAATTGTTGCCACCATGTTAAAGTTTTGGTATCATCAAATATTCCTGTTATTGCAATCACAACAATTCCAAGTAATAATCCCAATAATTTTTTTCCATATTCTTGTTCCGAAAATAAGTCTATACTTCCTTCAATACTCATTACTATTAATAAATACATTATTGATACTAAAAATCCTAGTATTACCGCCGGTCCTCCAAACTTGGGCATTTTTTTAGTATGCATTCTTCTTTGGTCTTTTGGTACATCAACTGCACCAATTTTTTCAGCTATTTTTATAGTATATGGTGTTGCCATAAATGATACTATAAATGCTAATAAAAATGCTATTGCTATATTTCCCCACATTTACATTTGGCCTCCATTACTTCATATTTTCTTTTTCTATTTCATTTATTAATTTTATTCTTTCTTCATGTCTTCCGCCTTCAAATTCTGTTGCAATCCACATTCTTACAATTCGTATTGCTTCACTTGTTTCTATATAATCAGCTCCTAGTGCTAATATATTGGCATCATTGTGCATTCTAGAATATTTAGCTTCTTCTTCATCATTGCATTTAGCACATCTTATTCCTTTAAATTTGTTTGCAACTATACTCATTCCTATTCCTGAACGACATATTGCAATTCCTTTATCACATTCCTTTCCTTGCACTTCTAGTGCTATTGCTTTTGCTATTTCTGGATAGTCAACACTTTCTTCATCAAATGTTCCACAATCTATATATTCAATTTCTTTTTCTTCTAAATATTTTTTTATTTCTTCTTTTAATTTGTATCCTCCATGGTCACTTCCAATTGCTATCATTTTATCACTTTCCTTTCAATTGTTTTGGTCCCCCTATTCTGCCTTTATTAATATAACACATTCTCTGTCTCTCTGCAATATTTTTCAATGATTTTAAAGATTTTTGTTGCACACAAAAAAATGAGTTCTTATTTTGAACTCATTTTTCTAATTATATTTGAACTTCATTTATTGTATTAATTAATTTGCTTGATAGATTATATGTAAAGTTCATTAAATAGAAATATTTATTTATAATTTTTTTATCAAGAACTCCATTTTTTAAGTCTTCTGCACTTATCTGTAAGTTTGCTGAATGAAATCTTAGATATATATTATTATTTTTGATATATACATCATACTTCATTTTAGTTTTATTTTCAAACTCTACTAATTCTTCCATTATATCTGCTGTTAGTATCTGCATTGCTAATATTTTATTAGCTGCTTTTACATCAAAATATTTTTCAAATTCACTTGAATCCATGTTTAGCCTATTTTTATCAAATGCAAATTTCCCATCTTGCATTATTCTTAGTTCACTATCTATAGATTTTTCTATTTCTATTTTTGCAAATAATCCATTAAACTTAGTTATGGTCTCTTCTCTTGTTTCCCTATTTGGATCTTTAAACATTCCTGTTGTTATCTCTCTCCATTGCCCATCAACCTCTTGATATTCTTTCTTTTCTTCTGTTAATATTTCTGCCATTTGAATAGAATATTTATTATCTATTTCTGCTTCTATATAATCGTTTGAACTATATTTATTATAAAATTCATATCCTAAATTTTTATAAATATATTCTGGCATTGGTTTTTCTGGAAAATATTCTAAATTATTGTAAAAATTGCTTATAATCTTTTTTACTACAATGTTTTTATATTTTCTTATGAATTCTGCCTGTTTTTTTCCTAATTTCGTTGCTATAAATATTATTGCAATTGTAATAATGTATATAGTAAAAATTGCTGGTAATACTGGAAGCATCCCATATATAGATTTTGCCTTTAATAATCCTAATACAATACAAATATCTAATATTGCAATTATTGTTAATCCTATTTTCTTCGTTTTTTTATTTTGTTCTTTTGCTTCTATCCATGCACTATTTAATTCCTCGTTATTATTATTTTCTAATTCATTATAAATTTCATCAAATGTTTTCATTCTATTAATCCTCTAACTTTATATTAACATTTTCTTTTTTATATTCTTCAATCTCAAATAATTGGGCTGGTTTAAATCCAAATAGATTTGCTACAATATTAGATGGGACTGTTTCTAATTTAATATTATATGCAGTAACATCCGAATTGTATATTCTTCTTGCAGCTTGTATTTGACTTTCAATTTTAGTTAGATTTTTTTGTAAGTTTAAATATTGTTCACTTGCTTTTAAATCTGGATAATTTTCTGCAACTGCTACAAGTTGATTCATTTTATTATTTAATTTTTCTGCACTCTTTATATCTTTTGATTTATTCATATATCCTGTTCTTAAAGCTGCTATTTCTGTAAATATACTTTGCTCATGTTTTGAATATGCTTTTACACATTCTACTAGATTTGGTATTAAATCAAATCTTTGATTCAAATATACATCAATTCCTGATTCAGATTGTTTTACTTTGTTTCTTAAATTCACTAATTTATTATACATTTGTAATACAATAATCAATATAATTGCTATTATAATTAATAATATCATCTTTTTATTCTCCTTATATATTTTCAATTATTATCTTATTTATGAAACCTTTTTCATCATACTCTAAACTTACTTCATACTCAGTTAAGTCTTCAAATTTTTGTTTTATATTTTTTATTTTTTCAGTATCTTGTGTTTCTATTTCTTCATATTTTACTGTTATTTTTCTATCTTTTGTTTTATTACTTGTAATTACACTATCTAAATAAGTTTTTAATATCATGCCTCTTTGAGTTCCATTACAATTATTAAAATCAAAATTAAATAATACACTTTCTGTTTCAGTATTCTCTTTTGCTTTTTCTGTAAAAGTTTTCATTTCTTCACTAATATTATTTTGACTATTTTCTTGTTTTTCTTAATTGAATTAATTTTTCATTAAATTTCATTTCTTTTCTCCTTCTATTTTTATTTTTCGACGTCCTGATTATATTAAATCAAAAATGCTATTTTTTTTCAAGCAATTTCTGTTGGAAATTTGTCACTTAAATTTAACATTACCGGGTTTTTGGATTTTTTTAACTTTATCACTTGCAAAATCAAAACTTGTATGATATAATGATACACGTTATAGATTATTTTACCAAGAGGAGGTGCATTAAATATGCCAAATATTAAATCAGCAAAAAAGAGAGTTAAAATTATTGAGAAAAAAACATTAACAAATAATATGATAAAAACTGGATATAAATCAGCTGTTAAGAAATTTGAAGAAGCTATCACAGCAGGAAAAATAGATGAAGCAAAAGTTCTATTTTCAGAAGCAACAAAGAAAATTGACCAAGCTTGCACAAAAGGTGTAATCGTAAAAAATACAGCTTCTAGAAAGAAATCTAGTTTATCTAAGAAATTAAATGCAGCTATGGCGTAAAAAGTGGAGTTTTAACCACTTTTTTTATTTTGCTCTCGTGTCTTATTTGAGTTTTTAACCACAAAGTGAAACTCTCCAATAACATAGCATAGCATCTGATAGAAAAAATGCGACGAAACATTTCTGTCTCATCGCATTTTTCTTGTAACTAAAACTCTTTTAACTTTAAGCCTTTTTCTTTTAAAAATTCCTTTACTTCTTCCATTGACTTTTTTCCGAATCCCCGAACACACAAAAGATCTTCTTCTGAATATTTTGTTAATTCATCTATCGTGGTTATTTTTGCTCTTTTTAATGATCGAGAACAACTGAGTTGACTTATATCTCCTGGAACAACCTCTGTTTCTACAATATTTATTCCTTTTTCTTTAAGCTCCCTAGCTATCTCATCTGCATACCCAACTCCAATTTTATTTATACGCATTAAATTTCCGGAATATAACATAAGCTCTTCAATTGTATTTATTCCAGCATTTCTAAGTGTATTCTCACATCTTAGATTTAAACTAGAAATATCTTCCGGTTGCTTTTTTAATTCCATTCCTTTTTCCTGTAGTCTTTTTTCTATTTTTTCTACTGTTCTTTTTCCAATTCCAGGCATATCAAGTAATTCTCTTCTTGTATACGCAGTAAATTGTTCTAACTTCTTTATTCCTTTCACTCTGAAATATTCTACATAAGGAATTTTATTTACCCTAAGCCCATCGCTGTCAAACTTGGTTTGCTTCACCCCAAGTTTTTTCAGTTTTTCTGATATTTCTGCGAAAATTACAGGTCCTACAGATGGCATTTCAAGTAATTCTTCTTGTGATAACTCTTCAAGTTGCTTAATTTTCATTATTTGATTATGGACCAATACATTTCTAGATTTATTACTAAGATTTAATATACTAAGATCTTCATCCATAATCTCTTTTTCTTTTAATTTCAACCCTACTTCTGATAGTTTTTCTTTAATATCCTTTATTGCAACTTTTCCCACACCTGGTAATTTTAATAACTCACATTCTTCATATTCAATCAATTGAGCTATTTCTGTAATTTCTGAATAAACCAAGGAATTATACGTTCCTGCTTTTAATCCGAGTTTTGCTAAATCAGAATTTGCTTTTTCTCCTTTAAATAAAAATCCACAATCGTGTATAATTGTCTCAATATTAGAAAAAGATTTTTTTCCGATATTTCTTATCTCTTTTATCTGTAATATATCTTTGCAGATTATGTCTCCAACTTTTTCTATTCCTGCTTGTGTTAATGCATTATAAGACCGAGTTGATAATCCAATATCACATATATCGGTTTCTTTGTTTATTGAATTTGTTTTTTGTTTGCTCATGCTGTTTTTCCTCCATTTTCAATGTGCTTTTTATAGTTACAAATCTACAATGGCTTTTGCCAAATCATTATTATTATACATCCTTTACATAACTTTGTCAATTTATTGTTGATATTGGTTCAAATTTATTCCATATGTTTTATAAACCCAATCATTGTAATTCCATGTGTCTAATGTCTCTGGTTTTCCATAATCAACCCCATATGTTTCAACAGAAACTTTTGATATTATTACATCATTAACTGGTGTACTTTTTTCTTTTTGTTCACTGCTTGATGAATCACTTGATGAAGATGTTGATTCTTTTTCTTTTACTTCTACTTTTTCTATTTTATGAACAATATCCATTCCTTCTATTACTTTTCCAAATGGTGCATAATATCCATCTAATGATGCATTATCTGCTGTCATAATAAAGAATTGTGAACCTGCTGAATTATAACTTTCTGTTGTTAATGATTTCGAATATGTTTGTGTGTAATCAGCTCTTGCCATTGAAATTACACCTTCTTTATGTTTTAATGTATTTTTGTTATAACCATTTGATAAGAATTCACCTTTTATGCAATAGCTTTTATCATTATCTCCACTAACGTCTAATCCTAAATCGCTTAATTTTGGTGAACCAGAACCATCTCCATTTGCATCTCCACCTTGAATCATAAATCCATCTATTATTCTATGGAATTTAAGTCCATCATAAAATCCATGTTGTGCAAGTGCTATAAAGTTTGATACTGTTTGTGGTGCCATTTCTGGATATAATTCAAGTTTAATTGTTCCAAAATCTTGAACTTCCATTGTTACAATTGGATTTTTTACCTCCATTGTCGCTTTTTTATAGTAGCCATATACTACTCCACCTATTAATACTATAATTAAAATTAATGCTATTATTGTTATTATGTTTGTAAACTTTTTCATTTTACCTTTTTCCTTTCTTTTTTAAATTAATATATTATCAAATGCAAATTGTTCTTGCATTTTTTTCAATGTTTGTTTTATTGTTTTTGCTCTTATTTCTCCAATTCCGTCAACCTTGTCCAAGTCACTAATTTCCGCTACTAATATATGTTGGAATGATTTGAATGATTTCACTAAATTTTCTACAATTGTATTTGGCATTCTCGGAACTTTACTTAATATTCTATATCCTTTCGGATATACTGCTAGTTCTTCGAAATTTTCAAAACTCTCATAGCCTAATATTTTAGCAATTATAGGTTCTTTTCTTAAATCTTCATGATTCAAATTTGATAATTGTTCTAATATTTCTTCTGCCATAGTATCATTTACTTGGTAATCCTTTACTAATAATAATTCTTCTTTTGCAAGTCCTCCTATTAATTCTTCTAATTGCATATTTACTAGTCTTCCATCATTTCCTAACTCATATATTTGTTTTTTTATTTCTTCAACTATCTTCATTACCATTTCTGCTCTTTGTATAACTGTTAGTACATTATCTAATGTAACAATATCAT
>MNRR01000024.1:0-6341 GCA_001916055.1 Clostridium sp. 28_12 | reverse complement strand
ATTTGTTATCATAAACTTTTCTGTATTTTTCTAGCGTCTGTATTGCTTGATTTGCCTTATTTAATACTGCTTCTGTATCTTCTAATATATATCTATAATTTTCTTTAAATACTGTTATTATATTTCTTCTTTGTGATATACTTATTACTAGCTCTCTTGTTTGCTTTGCCGTTCTTTCGGCTGTTCTGTGCCTCGTTCCTGTTTCAACTGTTGGAATTTGATAAGATGGTATTAATTGTGCATTTGCAAATAATATTTTTTTCATATCTCCACTTAAAACTATTGCACCATCCATTTTGGCTAACTCATACAATTTTGATGAAGTATAATCTTCATTTATAAAAAAGCCTCCATCTACTACTTCCTCTATTACTTCTTGTTTATCTGTAATTAACAATAGTGCTCCTGTTTTTGCCTTTAATATGTTGTCAAGGCCTTCTCTAATTGGTGTCCCTGGGGCTATTTTTTTTAATATTTCTGCTATTGGATCTTCCTTAACCGTACTCATTGTTACGTTCTACCTCCTTAAAGTATTTAAATTTTTCTACTTTATTTTAAGTATTCTTAGCATATCCCCTATACTCTTGACCCCTATTATATCTAATTTATAATTATCTTTCAAGACTTTTTTATTATTTTCTGGAATTATACATGCCTTAAATCCCAATTTTTCTGCTTCTTTCAACCTTTTTTCAATCAAATTTATTCTTCTTACTTCTCCTGTCAATCCAACTTCTCCCATTACTACTGTTGATTGCGGAATTGGTACATTTTTATATGATGATGCAACTGTCGCAATAATTCCTAAATCAGCCGCTGGTTCTGAAATTTTCATTCCCCCTGCAATATTTAAGTATACATCTTGATTTCCAAGTGATAGTCCTGCCTTTTTTTCTAATACTGCTATTAAAACCGCTAATCTATTATAATCAAAACCATTTGCAGTTCTTTTTGGCAATCCAAATACTGTTTGCGAAGTTAATGCTTGTACTTCTACTAATATTGGTCTTGTTCCCTCCACACTTGCTAATATACATGAACCTGATGGATTGTCTTCTCTTTCTGTTATAAGTATGTCTGATGGGTTGGTTACTTCACACATTCCTTCTTCCCTCATCTCGAACATACCAATTTCGTTTGTAGAACCAAATCTATTTTTGACTGCTCTTAGTATTCTATATGTATTATATCTTTCTCCTTCAAGATATAGCACTGTATCTACCATATGTTCAAGCACTCTTGGTCCTGCTATATTTCCTTCTTTTGTTACATGTCCAATTATAATTGTTGTTATTTGCTGTGCTTTGCACATTCTCATTATTTGTGAAGTTATTTCTCTTACTTGACTTACACTTCCTGCTGCTGCAGTAATTTCATCTGAATACATAGTTTGAATTGAGTCTATTATTACAAGTTTTGGTTTCATATCTGAAATCGCATCTTTTATGACGTCAATATCTGTTTCTCCTAAAAACATTAAGTCTTGATTTTTTATTTCTAGCCTATCAGCTCTTAATTTTATTTGCTCTGCTGATTCCTCTCCTGATACATATAATACTTTTCCCTCTCCTTGGACTTTTTCGCATAATTGCAAAATCAATGTTGATTTACCTATACCAGGTTCTCCTCCAAGCAATATTAATGAGCCTTTTACTAAACCTCCACCTAAAACTCTATCTAGTTCTAAATATCCAGTTGATGTTCTATTTGCTTCTTGTCCAACATAACTATTTAAAGGCCTTGGTGTGTTATTTATCTTTTTTTCTATTTTATTTGTTTCAGTATATTTTTCTATTTTTTGTTCATAAAATGTGTTCCAACTGTTACAAGCGGGACATTTTCCTAACCATTTAGGTGATTCATTTCCACATTCACTACATACAAAAATTGTTTTTGCTTTTGCCATTTTTAACCTCATTCCTTTCTCAAGTCACAAACATGTTTGCACGTCTAAGAACTCTTTTTTTCCGTTCCATATTAACGGCTATATTATCATATTTCATAGCAAATTACAATAGTTGGCATTTATTTCCTTTGATTTTGCTTCTGCTTCATGTTATCATATTTATAAGATAGTTTATTTTAATATTTTATGGAGCTTTATCACTCCTATGGAGGTATTTATGCAAAAATTTTTTTCAGAATTCAAACATCTAGATAAAGAAACATATAGAATAATGAAATACGGTTTACTATTTTCTGGCATTGTTTGTCTAGCAGCTGTTGGCGTTTTACTTTTTTACATATTTTTAGAAGCTCAATTTTTCTATCATCTAGGTTTGAGTTTACTTAAATCAAGTTTCACTTTTGCCGTAGAATTTATCGTTTGTGGCATTATTGTGGACTTTATTAAAAATAAAGGAATTTAAAATGGGATTTTTATTCCCATTTTTCTATTGACTTTTTACCTTTTTATATTTAGAATAATTTTATAATTTATTAATTACTACATATATTAAGGAAGGTGGTGATAATATGGAAACATATGATGATGGCAACGCTATTCATACTATGGATACAAATCAAGTTCTTACTAATACTTTTTTTAGAATGTTTTTAGGCCTACTTGCAAGCGCATTAACTGCCTTATATGTTTATAAATCAGGATTATATATATCTGTTCTTACAAGTGGTAGTTATATGGCATTAGGTCTTGTAGAAATTGCTGTTGTTTTAATTTTTTCTTTATTGTTTAAAAAACTTTCACCAACAGCTGTTACAATTTTATTTTTTACTTATGCTTTCATAAATGGCTTTACTTTATCTGTTATTTTTGTGGCTTATGAAATGACTTCTATTGTTTATGCCTTTGCAGGTACTGCTGTTTTATTTGGTGTATTGTCTCTAATTGGTTATAAAACTGAAAAAGATATTTCAAATTGGGGTACTATTTTGACTGTTGCCCTTTTGGTTGGTGTTATTTTAACTATTATTAATATTTTTGTTGGTAATACTGCTTTAGATATTGCTTTAGATTGGGCTATCTTGTTTATCTTTTTTGGTTTAACTATTTATGATATGAATAAAATTAAACTTATGCAACAAGCTGGATTTTGCGAGGATGAAAAATTGTATGTCTATGGTGCTATGGAATTGTACTTGGATTTTATTAATATTTTTCTTCGTATTTTGTCTTTGTTTGGAAAACGTAGAGATTAGTCCTATAAAAATTTTTTTGGACTTTTTTTAAAAAAAGCCTTGAATTTGTTTTTGAAATGTGCTATTATATATAAGCGTTTAGCAATTAAAACATTTATCGAGGCGTAGCGCAGTTGGTAGCGCGCGTGGTTTGGGACCATGAGGTCGCAGGTTCGATCCCTGTCGCCTCGACCATATTTAGAGACTTTTACAGTCTCTATTTTTTATGTTTTGGGCTATTTAAAGCCTTTTTCTATTTCTCTATCTCTTTCAAAATTTCTCTATATTTGTGTTAATGCATTCAATTTTACATTCATAATTATTTTGTTGAATGCAATAATTGCATTCAAATTATTACAATTATAAAAATGATAGGGCATACAAAAATCCTTATCATTTTATAAATTATATGTCTTTTTTCTTAAATAAATTTTTAATTTTTTCAAATAATCTTTGTAAAAAATTCTTTTCCTTATATTCTACAATTGCAGTTTCCTCTGTTGAAACTCTGTCTGTATATAATTGACTATTATTTCTGTTTTTAAATAAATTATCTGTATTATATGTTTCTCTAATTTCTCGCTGATATTGTTTTTCATTTTCATCATATTTTTTTATTAATTGTTTTTTTAAATTTTCATTAGGACACCAATATTTTATATTTAACATAGCAATTATAGCTAAAGTTTCTTCTTTAATATTAGATTTATCAAAAATATTATTAGGATTAATATTAACTTTATAATTGTTTGTTTTATTCTTTTCAAAAAATTCCATCACATTAGTAGGAATTTTGTTTTGATATTCCTTTGGCATATATTTAATTATTGTACTTATTTCTGTACAAACTTCTTTAGCTACATATTCCACTTCTCATCCCTCTTTTAATCTAAAATATGATTATATTTTTTATCTCTACATAGGTGATTTCTTAATTTTATATCATAAATAATATCTGTATCTTCTTCTATTTTATCACCAATTATACACACTTCATTTAGCTCTTTATTTAGAGCCAATTTAACTTTCCCATATTTTTCATCATTAAATTCTAATAACAAAGTTAAATCATTATTCATCTTCTCTATCTCTCTCCTCTTTATTTCCTTTTGCAATAGCTTCTATATCTGTCATAGCACTTTGTATCTCACTTATTTTCAAACTAGCTGTTTGAGTTATAATTTCTCTATCTATTTGTGTAGTATCATCTAAAAAGTTTCTTCCTAGTCCTACATCTAATTGCATTCGTTCTCCATCCACACTTGTTGTATAAGACTTTAATATATATTTTCCGTTTTCATCTTTCTCCATACAGAATTCATCTTCTTCATTGTTCATGTCTTCTTTGTACCAACCATAACCATCATCTTCACTCATAACCTGTATAATATTTCCATTATTAGAATTAACTATAATACATTTCCCCATTGTAGTTCTATAATATTCCAAATCATTTATACTTGACATATTTTGTATTATTTGTTCTAGTTGTTTCCATCTTTTAAAATTTGTTAATTCTTTAATGATTTCAGATTTAAATCCCGAATCTGGAGAATAAGGAACTTGATGCGTATCTCTCCACGCTCTATAAAGTATTGTTTCCATAATGTTTTGACTTTCATCTTCGCCTAAAGTATTTGATAAAGAATTAAATATATTAGGAGTTTCCTGTAATAATAACTCCCAATTATTATCATATTTATTTAGAAGTATTGCAGATATATGGCCTATACTAGTACTATTACTAAGATTTTTGTGTCCCCATCCATCTTCTACAAAATAAATTAAACCATATTTTAACAAAGTTTCAATTGATGCCTCATCTTGTGATTCCATTTCTTCTTGAATTGCATCCCAAATTATTTTATTTTCTTGATCACCTAAGTGCCATCTATATATAATACAGCCTAGTAATTCTTTAAATTGCTCCGAATCATCTCTCATAAATTTTATTATAGAATATAACTTAATTCCTATATTTGTTATTTCGTATGGCCATGGTATTTCATATTTGAATAGATTAAATAAATCAATTCCTTGCTCATGTATAAGATTTTTTTTTAAACCTTTATGCATTTCATTTACTGTATTTAAAAGTTCTTTTTGGTCAGGTACATCTTTTAATGCTAATTTTATATCTGAACTCGTTACATATGCCATTGTCGTTGGATTATTATAGATACTTTGGGCATCTCCTCGGAAATATGCATCTATAATGTTTTTACCATATACAGATATAAGTCCCTCTGTATCGCTTACTTGTTCAGCATAAGTATCAGTATCCCACCAATATCTTTCAGAATATCTTTTCGCACTAATCTTCCTTGTAAAAAATTGAACAACACCTTCATTTATAGCAATCCCTTTTTTCCCAGAAATATTATCAGGAACCTCTAATCCTTGAGGACTTAAAGCATGAATACATTCATGGCATATTTTTTCAAACTCTCCTCTTAATATTTTTTCAGCATTCCCACTTTTTAGAAACTCTTTTAATTCATTTGGATTTTCAGCTTTAACATATATGTTTCTAGAATTAAGATTATACCATCCACCTACTCCTTCTTCATAGGCATCATCAACTATATAAACTGCATCAATATTTCTTTCTAACCTTGCTTTAATTTCTTCTATAGATAAGTGATCCCTAAATATATTATCTTCTTTCATTAAGCTCACAAATATATCTATAATTTGATTTTTTACAGATTGAGCATTTTGATAAATTTCCTCCATATTTTCATCTTTTTTTTGTTGCATTAGGTATCTTAATTCTTGCATCAATGTATAATTAGTACCAAATTTTTTAATAATTTCTTCTGGTGTTAATCCTTTATATTCTTCATTATTTACATATACATTTAATAATCTATCTTCAATACTAGTCCAATAAATTGTACATTTATTATTTGAATTTGCTCTTAATCTAGTTATCTGTTCAAAATTAACTATTTCATTCATAAGTTTCTCCTATACATTACTTTTGTGCAATATGATTTTATATGTACTTTCATTTTTAAAAATTACATATAAGATACTAATTTTAGTATAGAACAAAAAATTTTTTTAGTCAATAGAATATAAATTTTTAGTCCTTCTAAATGTGTATGTTAGTCAATGATGTGAAACAAATTAATATATTATTCTCGTAATATATTGAATTTGTTTTTTATTTTATGCACACATTAATTCTGTTCTTTTTT
>MNRR01000023.1:9652-64789 GCA_001916055.1 Clostridium sp. 28_12 | reverse complement strand
CTTTTATATAACTCTCTTTCAAATTACTAATTCTTGTTAGGATTATATAATAAAAGGTAGATAATTTCAACTGGTTATCTACCCTACTTATTGTAATTTATAATTCCTTTGTTATTATTTATTCAACATTTTTAAGTGATTCTATCATATTTATCTTTTTTAGATTATAATGTGTAACTATATTTACGATAATAGTAAAAAATATAGTCATCAAAGCAGATATAACATAACTTAATATATCAACGTGCCTAATAAACATTATATAATCTGGCTCACAAGTAGATATAATGAAATGACTTAAATATGACCCAAACAATAAACCTATAGCAATTCCAATAATAGTTAATAAAACATTTTCCCTCGTAATATATCTATCTACCTCATTATGATAAAACCCTAATACTTTTAAAGTTGCAATTTCCCTTTTTCTTTCACTAATATTGATATTCGATAAATTATATAAAACGACAAAGGCTAGTAATGCTGCAGCGATAATTAAAATTGTTACAATAGAATCAATAGAGCCTAGCATACTATTGATATTTTCTTTTATATCTTCATTATTTACAATAGAAGTTATTTCATTTTTACTAATATACTTTTCATCAAATTGATTGCTATCATGTTCATTTAAATTATCAAAATCTATTAGAAAAGAATTTATTTTATAATTTTTAAATGTATTTTCATAAGTATTTTTATTGATATATAAATACTGGTTAATATAGTTTTTTATAATATGTTCTACAATAAGTTCATATTTATTATTTTCATCATCAAATAGTATAAGTTTATCTCCTAGATCTATATTTAAAAGAGTTGCAGTCTTTTCGCTAATAATTACCGAATTGTCGCTAGGAATTAAATTTGTATTATCCTTATCTTTTACACTATCTAATGTTATTACATCTCTTAATTCTTCATTATTATTTGCAACAATCATTGTCACTTCCTCAGTATTACCTTTATATCCAACTGTGATATTATCAATGTTAGTTTCTACTATTTTACGAATAGATTTTTCGTTTTTTATTTCTTGTTTTACCACATCATAATTCGTATTTTCTTTTAACATCACAATTTTTTCATAATTAAAAATATGTTCAAACTGATAATTTGTAACATCTTTTAAGGAATCTTTCAACCCAAATCCTGCTAATATTAAAGCAGTACATCCGGCAATTCCAAATAGTGTTGTAATTACTCGGCTTTTATATCTAAATATGTTTCTAACGGTTATTTTATTAGAAAAATTTAATCTTTTCCAAATAAACGGAATATACTCTAAAAGTATTTTCTTACCTCTCTTTGGAGATTTAGGTCGCATTAAATTAGCAGGTACATTTTTTAGATTCTTTATGCATATAAATATTGCTGTACCACAAATACAAAAAACACATATTAAAAGACCAATAAAATTAAAAAGATTATTTGATTCATATATAAATTTTGGTATAAAAAATAATTTTTTATAAATATTCCAAATAACATAAGGGATTAAAACAGACCCTATCAATATCCCTAAAATACCACCAGTAATGGTCGCCAATAGTGAAAATACAATATATTTAGATGTTATATGAAAATTATTAAAGCCTAATGACTTTAAAGTTCCATTTTCAGTTCGATCTTCTTCAATCATTCTCATCATAGAAATAAGACTAACTAAAATGGCTACACAAAAGAATATAATCGGAAATACATTACCTAATTTGTTTAGATTATCACTAGCAATCACAAGGTCTTTATAAGAATCATTATCATTTCTATCAAATATGTACCATTTTGGCTTAATAAAATTACTCTCATCTAACTGTATTCCATATTGATTTGCTTCTAATATTTTTTCACCATAAAGTTCGCTATACCTAACATCTTGTCTTTCTTCTTTCATATTCTCTACAGAATCAATTACTTTACTAATAGTATCCAAATACTCATCACTATTTGTTACCATTTTTTTTGCTTGTTTTACTGTAATATAGATATTGGTAAATGCTTCTTCTTTGACTACTTCTTCATTTGCATAAGCATAATAATTAACTTTGCCATTTCCAAGGGTAGTTGTAGGTCTTTCAGTTGAAAAATATATCATTTATTTTTAAATTGTTTTCTTCTAAAAGCAATTTATCAACAACAATTTCACTATTGTTACTAGGAAGTTTTCCATCACTCAAATAAACTTTGTTAATATTATTATTAAGTCCTATAATTCTTAAAACAAACTCCTTATTATCAAGTTCTAAATAGGTATCTTTGGTGTAAGTTCCTATTACTTCTTTTACATCATTTATTTTTTTTAATTCTTCTATATCATTATTAGTTAATCCTAAATTAGAAATAATTTCGATATCATAAACATTATTTTCGTCATAATAATTGTCTAATGTTTTTAACATATCAGGTCCACAAGACTGAATCCCCGTAAAAAAACCTACTCCTAAAAAAGCCATACAAAACAAGGAAAGAAACCTTTTATTATTATCTTTTATTTTCTTAAAAATATGTTTTAATAGTTTATTTTTCATCTTACCACTCAACATCCTCCACTCTTTTAGGATTTTTGTTTATGATAATTTCATCTACGCCACCATTTTTAAACTTAATTATTTTATCAGCAATCAAAGAAATAGCAGCATTATGTGTTATAATGATTACTGTCATTTTTTCCTTTCGGCAAGTATCTTCTAATAGTTTTAAAATTTGTTTTCCAGTTTTATAATCTAAAGCACCTGTTGGCTCATCACATAAAAGTAATTTAGGATTTTTAGCGATTGCTCGCGCTATAGCGACTCTTTGTTGTTCTCCCCCAGATAATTGAGCAGGAAAATTGTCCTTTCTTTTTCCTAATCCCACCTTATTTAAAATAGTGATAGGATCTAAATACTCTTTGCATAATTGAACTGCAAGTTCCACATTTTCTAATACTGTCATATTTTGAATAAGATTATAAAATTGAAAGACAAAACCTATATCATTTCTTCTATATTTAATGAGTTCTTTTTCTTTTAACTTATCTATTCTAACTCCATCAACTATAACTTTACCACCAGTTAATGTATCCATTCCTCCTAAAATATTAAGACAAGTTGTTTTCCCTGCACCACTTGGACCTAATATACAAACTAATTCTCCTTTTTCAATTTCAAATGAAGTATCCTTTAATGCTTTTATTTCTACTTCTCCCATTTGATAAATTTTATCTACTTTTTTAAATTCTATATAAGCCATAATTACATCTCCAATCTATTTAACAAATTACTAGTTATCTTTAAATTTTTTCTTTAAATCTTTTGAATAATATATTAAATCAGAGCAAATTAAATCTTCATCTTTAATTTCTTCATTGTAATTATCTATAAAGAAATTTTTAATTGTTTTCTCATATTTATCAAATCCCTGCTTAACATAGAAAGGAATATTATTCTCTGTTGTTCCTACTAACATTCTGTCATATTTCTGTTTATAATTACCACATAATGATTTTAGAAGTGTTTTTGCATAACCTTTGTTTCTGTAATTTTCTCTTGTAACTATGTTTTTTAATTCTAATGTTTTCCTATCAATGTGCAAAATAACTGCAATAGAAATTAGCTCATCTCCCTTTTTTAAAGCATATACATCAGAATCGTTCAAATATTTGTGTATCATATCTTTTGAAGGATCTGCCTCTAAAAGTAAATCAATATAATCTTCTTTATTTTCTATTTTTTTAACTTGCATTCTAGGTTCTCTTGACATCTCGTAACCGTTGGGAATACTAGGTTTTGGAACATTATGGTTATTATATCTCATCTCCTCACTAAATACACATCCACAATATTTTTGCATATACAATCCAAGTTCTCTAGCTTCTGCCTGTCCCTCTCTAAAGCCTGGTCTAAAGTCTCTATATAAGAAATTCAATCCATATTTTTCAGCCATTTCTTCTCCAATTTTCTTAAGAGCATTATGATTTTGATATGGACTAATTAAAAGTGTTGTAGAAAAAGTATCATATCCATGTTCTTTGGCATATCTAGCAGTCTGCTCAAAACGTACTCTATAGCAATATTTAACACATCTATTTTCTAAGTCATCCACAACATTTTTACAAAATTCTACCAATCCATAATTCTCATCAAAAATTGCATTTATTCCGTATAGATTTTGTATATTCCTTTAAGGTATCTCTTCTCGCTTTGTATTCCATATATGGATGTATATTGGGATTAAACCAATATACAGAGGGTTCTATATTTTCTTTTCTTAAACTCTTTATGCAGTATACACTGCATGGAGCACAACATGTATGTAATAATAATTTCATTTTTCCTCCTTGCACACTTGAGATCGCTTTTTTTCCGTGCATTTCAAATAATTTTAGTCTGGTAATCATAGCCTAAGTGCTCATACGCTGGCGGCATTACCATTCTACCTCTAGGTGTTCTAGTCAAAAATCCTATTTGTATTAGGTATGGTTCATATACATCTTCTATTGTGTCAATCTCTTCTCCTAATGAAACTGCAATAGTCTCAATTCCAACAGGCCTACCATTATACTGATTTATCATAACTTCTAGTATTCTTCTATCCACATCATCCAAACCTAGTTCATCAATTTCTAATTGATTCAACGCATGTTTTGCTATTTTTAGATTGATATCTCCATTTCCTAAAACAGCCGCATAATCTCTAACTCTTTTTAACAACCTATTAGCTATTCTTGGAGTGCCTCTAGATCTTCTTGCAATTTCCATAGCTGACTCATCATCAATTTTTACATCTAATATCTTAGCAGATCTTTTTACAATTATCTGCAAATCTTCTGGTTCATATAGTTCTAATTTATGTATAATTCCAAATCTATCTCGCAATGGTGTAGTTAATGAACCAGCTTTAGTTGTAGCTCCTATTAAAGTAAACTTAGGCAAGTCAATTCTAATAGACTTCGCACTAGCTCCTGTTCCTATAACAATGTCTAAAGTATAATCTTCTAATGCAGGATATAAGATTTCCTCCACATTTTTGCTCAATCTATGTATCTCATCAATAAATAATACATCATATTCTGATAAAGTAGTCAAAATGGCTGCTAAATCACCAGGCTTTTCAATAGCTGGTCCAGAAGTTATCTTGATATTTGACTTCATCTCATTAGCAATTATATTTGCAATTGTAGTTTTTCCAAGCCCTGGTGGTCCATAAAATAAGCAGTGGTCAAGAGGTTCTCCTCTTTTTTTAGCCGCTTCTATATATATTCTCATATTCTCTTTAACCTTTGTTTGACCAATATATTCATCTAATGTTTGAGGTCTTAAAGATTTCTCCATTCTTTCTTCTTGCATTCCCTCAACTTCTGGGCTAATTAAATTTGAGTGTTCTAATTTATTCTCCATATCGTATTTACCTTTCTGTTTTAACTTTATTAAAAGTATATCAAATTTGTTCTAAATTTTCAATAACTTTATATATTTAAAAGAACCCTTGAGATTTCTTTTTTTCATTCCGTTTTGCACGAAAAAAAAGCGAGATAATCCGTGCAATTTTGCACAGAAAAAAAGCGATCTCAAATGTGCAGGAGGAAATTTTGAGAACTATAAAGATTCTTTTTTTTAATACAATTATTTTATTGTTAAGTTCCATTATTCTTCAAATTATAAATATGTTTTTCAGCATATTTATCTCAAATACTATTGGAGAAGAAGCTGTCGGAGTATTTTCACTTGTGATGTCCGTTTATATGTTTGGAATTACTTTGGCTTCTGCAGGTATAAATATTTCAACAACTCGAGTAGTTTCTGAAGAATTGGCTTGTAATAATGAATTAGGAGCAAAAAATATTGCTAAAAGATGTTTGCTTTTTAGCATTATTTTTGGAATTGGAGCTAGTTTAATATTTTTTCTTTTAGCTGATTTTATAACTTCTCGTTGTTTGCATAGTAGAATTAGTAAAAATGTAATTTATTTAATATGCCTTGCTCTTCCTTTTATATCAATGTCTTCGGCTGTAAATGGATATTTTATTGCTGTAAGACGTGTTTATAAAAATGCTGTCGCAAAGTTTGGTGAAGAATTTGTTAAAATTTTTTGTACAGCCATTTTTTTGAAGTCTTTCATGCCTGATAGAATTGATTATGCTTGTTTTTCTTTAATTTTAGCTGATGTAATTTCTGAGGTAACTTCTTTTTTACATTTATATTATTTGTATGTAAGAGATAAACGTGGTACTCTTGTTGAATCTAGATATAAAGACCTTGATAGTTATAACAAACGTATTTTGCGTATTACAATTCCAGTTGCTCTTACATCTTATTTGCGCTCAGGCTTGTCAACTGTAAAACAATTGATTATTCCTTATAGTTTGCAAAAAAGTGGAATGAATTCTTCAAATTCATTGATAGCTTATGGAATTGTTAATGGTATGGCAATGCCAATTATAATGTTTCCTGTAAGTTTAGTTATTAGTTTTAGTACTTTACTTGTGCCTGAATTTTCTAGATGCTATACTCAAGAAAAATATTCAAAAATAAAAGTAATTTCAGCAATTATTTTAATTGGTACTTTTATGTTTTCTATAATCATATCCATTTTGATTTTTGTTTTTTCAAATCAATTAAGCAACTGGATTTATCATAAGGCTGAAATTGCAAAATATCTTCGAATTCTTTCTCCTTTAGTTATTATAATGTATTTGGATATTGTTATTGATAGTATTTTAAAAGGATTAGATGCTCAAGTTAATGTTATGGGAATTAATATTTTTGATTGTCTTGTAAGTATTGCTTTTATATATTTTTTAGTTCCTATTCTTGGCTTTAGTGGATATATAATTTCTATTTTTATTAGTGAAATTATAGATTTCAGTTTAAGTGGATATACATTACTTAAAATTTTAAAAAATCTCGGTTCAATAAAGCCTTGAAAGTATAAGTTTCGAATGAACCCAAAACTTATATTCCAAGGCTTCTTAAAAAAATTCTATTATTCACTTAATTCTATTAATGCATGAATTGACTTATCATCTTGACTTTTTACTACTACGAAATGCTTTCCATCAACAAAACTGTATTTGCACTTAACAGTCTCTCCTAATTTTATTTCTTTTTTATATGTAATTCTAAGATTATTTAATTGAGCTTTTTTATACACATCTTCTGGCAAAGCCTCATTAGCTAAATCTACATAGTTCAAATTATGCATGTGATTATTAACATCAATATCTGCTTTTCTAACTTTATATTCTGTTTCATATTGATATTCTGTTGGCTCATGCATTTTAGGAAAATCATCAACTTCTTTATCAAAAGCAGATACATCTAACTCAGGTTTGTATTTTTCAAGTATATCATTTTCAATTCTAACTATCTTTCCTTTGATAGTATCAACCAATACCCACTTTGAAGCAGCTAAAATAATTATATTTCCTTGTTCATCATAAACTTTAAAATCACGATAAGCATAACATTTAACAGCATCTTTAGACCAAGTTGTTACTTTTATATTTTCTGCATAATTAGGTCTTCTTATAACTTGTAATTTCCACTCAATTAATATCCAACTTAAATGTGTTTGTGGAATATCCATTATTCCATAACCTGCAAAATCAGAATGCTTGCCTCCAACATCTTCTAAATAACTTAATATAGCCTTATTAGTCGCTTTATTTTCCATATTTATATCTGATAATTTTATTCTGTATTTATTTTCTACTATCATTATAATGTCACTTCTTCCTTATCTTAATCAAATTTTATTAATAGCCTGGCTTTTCTAATAATCTAAACATATTCTTTTTATATTTTTCTACACCAGGTTGGTTGAAAGGATTAACCCCTAATATCATTCCAGACATTGCGCATGACTTTTCAAAGAAAAAGATTAAATGTCCTATTGTTTCTTCTGTTAATTTTGGTAGTTCAATTACTACATTTGGTACATCTCCTGAAACATGTGCCTCTATTGTTCCTTCCATTGCTTTTTTATTTACATAGTCTAATCCTTTGCCTGCCAAATAATTTAATCCATCTAAATTGTCTTCCTCTTCTTGAATTGTTATATCTGAATTAGCTTTTTCGATTCTAATTACTGTCTCGAATAGATTTCTTCTTCCTTCTTGAATATATTGTCCCATTGAATGTAAATCTGTTGTAAAATCCACACCTGCTGGAAATATTCCTAATTGGTCTTTTCCTTCACTTTCACCAAATAATTGCTTCCACCATTCTGTAAAATAATGCATTTTAGGCTCATAATTAACTAAAATTTCTGTATTTTTATATAATTTATATAAAATATTTCTTACAACTGCATATTGGTAACATGCATTATATTTTAAATTTGAATCTTCATATTTTTCTTGTGCAGTTCTAGCCCCTTCCATTATTTTGTCAATATCAATTCCTGCAACAGCTATTGGCAATAATCCAACTGCTGTTAGTACTGAATATCTTCCACCAACATTATCTGGAATAACAAACGTTTCATATCCTTCTGAATTTGCAAGTGTTTTTAAGGCTCCTTTTTCTTTATCTGTTGTAACATAGATTCTACCTCTTGCTTCTTCAATTCCATATCTGTTTTCTAGCATTTCTCTAAAAATTCTGAATGCAATTGCTGGTTCTGTTGTTGTTCCTGATTTTGATATTACATTAACAGAAAAATCTTTTGTTCCTAATGTTTCAATCAAATCATTTATATAATTAGGGCTTAAGTTATTTCCAACATAAAATATTTGTGGATGTTTTCTTTTTGATTCTGGTAATAAATTATCAAATGTATTTGTTAAGCTTTCTATTACTGCTCTAGCTCCTAAGTATGAGCCACCTATTCCTATTACAACAAGTACCTCTGAATCTTCTTGAATTCGTGCTGCTGCACTTTTTATTCTTTTAAATTCTTCTTTATCATAATTGGTTGGCAGTTCTAGCCAACCAACAAAGTCATTTTGAGCATTTGCTCTTTTATGTAATTCATGATGAATTTGTTCAACCTTTTCTTTGTATTTCATGATAGCTTTTTGGTCTATTCCAGTATTTTTTAAGTTAAGTTTTAAATTTAGCATATTATTCTTCCTCCTTTAATTCATCAATAATGACTTTGTAATCAGATGCCATTAATATTGCTGTTCCTGCAACTAGAACATTCGCTCCTGCTCTTTTTACTCTTGTTGCTGTTTTTAAATTTATGCCACCATCTGCTTCTATGTCAATATCAATATTTTTTCTTTCTGTATATAATTTCAACTCTGAAATTTTTGCAATCATATCTGTAATTAAAGTTTGACCCCCTTTGCCTGGTTCTACTGTCATTACTAAACATGTATGAATATATGGTAAATACTCATATACCTGTTCTATTGGCGTTTCTGGTTTTATTGCAATTCCAACTCTTGAACCCTTTTCTTTAATAAGTGTGATATATTTCATAACTTCTTCTTTGTTTTCACATGCTTCTAAATGGAATGTTATAATATTAGGTTCTACCGCTGAAAATACTTCTATAGCTGTTTCTATATCTTTTACCATTAAATGTACATCCATTGGTAAGTTTGATATTCTTCTTATATAAGCACTATATTCTACCATGTCATGGTATGTGTCTTTTTCTACAAAATTTCCATCCATAACATCTATATGAAAATAATCTGTTTTAGATTTTTCTAATGCTAAAAGTGTTTCGGCTTCTTTTCCTTTTTCCATTGTTAGGATTGATGTTGATACTTCTACCATCTTTTTTCCTCCTTTTTCCATTTATATTTTACTATTAGTTCTTTGAAATATCAAGCCTTTATATTTTATTTTTTTAATTCTATGTTACTAAATAGTTACAATTCACAGCTAAAATATTATTCAAAAAACCCTATACTTTGGTTCACAACCTCACAATAAAATTAGCAAAATTCTCAGACATCTTATTACCATACTTATCAAAAAGCTCAAATATGACTCTATAAGTACCAACATCAAGAGAATCAGAAAAAGCAACTTTATAACTTCCATCTCCATTATCATTTACAGTAATCTTTTTAGAATTTTCCGTAGCAGAATAATCAAAATCACTCGTTTTTTCTACAACAGATACTTTAACAAAAGGATTTTCTAGCTGTCCAGAACAATTAGTATGAATTATTCTAACTTCCTCTTTCCCTTTTGTAATTAATTGAAGTTTATCTTCAGCTAAATTTTCACTATTATCTATACTAACATCTATGCCATAATTATCTGAATAATCAATAATAGTTAATGGAACATCTATCCAACCTGCAATGTTTCCATTTAATAAATCATTCTGTGCAAAAGCATATGCAAATTTAATTTTATAGTTTCCTGCTAACAATTGATTTTGTTCTAAAACATTTTTCATATCCATTTTGAAATCAAAATTATAGCTTGTCCCACTGTCTGTGCAATTATCTAAAAACTTGCATTGTGTTGTTCCATTTACAATTGTACAAGTATTACCATTCAAAGTAATTTCACTACCAATCGGAATATCTACTTGCTTACCTTCTGCATTATATATTTTTATATTTCCATATAATTGTTTTCCCTCTCCATTAAATGTTTGAACAGTTCCGGCTGATTTTATTGTAACAACTCCATTGGGTTCATATTTTTCCAATTCAGTATTTATACTGCTAGGTTTAAACACTACTTGTGAAATATTAATTTTATTAGTATTTTCTATCTGTTCAGAATCAATCCAACTTTCACTATCCAAAATATTAATCATTGAATAATAACTTCCTGCCTTAATAGATGCATTATTATTTATAATATTTGCAAAACTTACAATAAATCTGAAACTTTCACTATAATTATATAATGTATCACCTGTAACACCATTAACTTCTTTTGTTACTCCATCTGCAGATTGTAAATTCGAAATCTGTTTAAATGTATTTCCATCCTCATCTTTGAATAAAGATAAATTTACACTATCAGTATCTGTATTTACAACATAATTATAATTTTTACCATTATAAATCATTAATATTTCTGTTCCACTTGGAATTGTTGTAGCTGTTTGTTTATCAGTCTTTAATACAAATTGCCTACTTATATTAGCATATTTATTTGGATTTGTTGAATTTTTATAAAACTCATAATTTAATTCTACATCTTGAGTATAGCTTCCTATTTCTAATATACTAATATCTTCTGCTGAACTTCCAGTATTATCGCCAATTGAACCAGTATATATTTTGTCATTAATATTTGTTGATTTGATTTCTACAAAATTTGAAATTTCAACATCCTGTTCAATATAGTAATAAGAGTAATCACTTTTTTGTGATAATATTGTATATTTGCTTTCACCACTAATAATTTCATCACTTGCTTGACTTTGAGCTCTAGCAGTTGAAGCACCTTTTACTTTTATATATGGATGATTAATTCCTCCTACTATAACATTTTTACCATTAACAATGCTTGGTGTTAAAATCAATTTAGTAGTTCCTGTAATATCACCACCAATTGTAAAACAAATATTACTATCTAAATATAGTTCTCCACCACCATTGAAATTTCCTGTAATTTCCTCATTATTAGAAAGTTTTAAACCACTTTTTTCTGGAACTGACATATTCTCAACATCTTTAAGTCCATTATCTATAATTACATAACTATTTTCCAAAAACACATTTTTCCATTTTTGAATTTTGCCTGCTGTTTTATAGTTGACTCCTTCATTTGTATCTTCAAAATTGATAAACATCAAATTTGCATCTTTTGTTCCTATCAATTCTTTAATATTACCTCCAGTTATTTTTACAATTGGAGGATTTACAATTGTATCTGTATCAGAAGAATTTTTAAAACCTATTTGCAATTTAGAAATAGTAGTATTTCCGCCTATTTGTAAATAATTATTTTTTGCTAGTTCTGATATAATTGTAGAATCTCTTGCAACTAGTGGATTCCAAGTTCCAGAATTTAATATTACACTAGATAAGTTTCCATATAATACATTCATCTCTTCTTCTGTTCCAACATTCTCTGTAGCTTCAAAAAAACCTGTAGAGAAAAAGCTTAAATCTGCTAAATTTAAATATGTTTTCGTTGTAACCTCAGTTCCGTGAATATCTGTAATATTATCTTCTGGCAAATATTTTATATTTATGTTATCAAATCTTAATGAAGAATATATTTCAATTTCTTCGTCTTTGGCACCTAAATATAAAGTATATTTTTTGTCATCATTACTAGTTATTGTTACTGGTTTATTGCTTCCTGTTTGATATCCCAAATAATCAGAAGAATAGTTTTTATATGTACCTTCATTATCTACTGCAAATTCTGCTCCTTCTGCATTATAATTTATTTCGTATAAATCTCCACATAATACAAATAAATTATCATAAACTGTATTATTAGCATTTTCTTCTATTAATTCATATGCTCTTTTTAATGTTGCAACAGCATCATCGGAACTCGTACCATAATTTTCATCTGAACTTTGCTCTACTTGTCCATTTTCTGCACTTGCATTCTCTCCATTATTAAAAATATGATACTCATCATAATACATTTTATCATATGGACTTCTTACATAAATAGCTTTTCCATAAATTGCTGTTACCTCTATTGCAGTTACACCTTTAGGAACATTATACAAACCATTTTGTGCATATATTGTATCAAGATTTTCTGTTACTTTTTTTCCGTTTTGTGTCAATTCTGTTATTTGCCAGCCAGTTAATACCATTTTATATAAATGTCCATCTATTTCTGTTGTTCCACCATCAAAATCCATTTCATTTTTACTTAATACAATTTTTCTATTTGTATTATTGGCAATTTTTTGAGTAGTTACAACACTTTTGCCAGTCCCTTTTCCTGAATTATAAGTCACCTGTATTTCAGTAGTTTCTTCAGCTTTTGATTTTGGTACTAATCCTTTTATTGCCACAATTACTAATGTAATAACAAATAATATAATTAAAAATTTAAATCTTTGTTTTTTTAACATTTTTGATTTCATTCCTTTCTAAAAAAGATGTAACCGCGTTTTAAATGAAATTTGACACAAATCACAATTGTAATTATTTTTTATCTACTCCTCTACCACCTTAAAATCATAAGCCTTAATATAATTAGAAGTTGTTGAAGCATTCAATTGTGTAGTCTCTCCAGCATTAATTGCATTAATAAAAGCTGTCATTGTAGCAATTTCATTACCACTTTCATCAAGTAAAACTATCTTTAACTTTTTCAACTCTGTTTTTTGTTCTGTTTTATTTGTAACATCAGCTAAAAGTGTTGTCATACCATCCTTTTCTGTAAGCTGAATATTAGAAATTAGCAATCCATTTACAAATTTTGCCTCATTCAATTTAGTACTTTTATTTATACTTATTCCATCATCCATTTCTTGAACATATGATTCATCTTCTGTTGAAGTTGGTTGTGCATCTTTTTTATTAACATTTATTATAATTGCTATTAAAACTATTATAAAAACTACTATAAATGCCACAATAACTTTTAATTCTTTCCTTCTTTTTGCATGTTTATTTGCCAAATTCTTTCACTCCTTTAGTCCTAAAAAAATAAATCTCTGACATATCTATTTTAAAATCACTTTCTAATTTTCCTCTAATCATAACTAAATTATTTTCAGTTATATTCTGATAGCAGTAATCTGCTAACTTATCATATGCTTTAACCATAATAACAGATTCATTTTCTAGCTTTAATTCAAATTCTATAATTGAATCATGTTTACCTCCAATTGCAAAACGAAAATTAACCTTATTAATTATAGTTCCTAATAAAAAACATTCATTCATAATTATCCTTTTTGTATAACATATATATTCATCAAAATTACTAACATATATTATACTGTTTCATTTTTACCTTTTTAGAAAAGGAAGGAATAAATCTCTTTATTACTAATACTTTGCTGTATGCATTCCGTAAAATACACAATCTGAAATAGTATTAGAGTGTGAGACGCGAACCTATATTGTTGTTGGTGTTAATAGGGTTGTTGTTGTTGCGATTGACTGCGGTATTAGTATCATCCGTATTGTAATTGCCACCACGATTAGTACGGTACCTAGAAGAGTTCGCCTCTTTCGATTTATCCCTAATCTATATTTTTAACGTTAAAAGCTTCTTCAATATAGAATAATTTATTTGACAAATTATAGATATCTGCCCATTTTATATATCCTATATGTCCAGCCAAGTATCTTTTGGCCTCATGACTAGTAATTTCTCCAGTCTTTACTTTTTGTTTTAATTTCTTTATTCTTAATTTTAATTTTCTTTTTCCTCTATCCCTTAACTTTAATCTATATTCATTTATTTTATATCCACAAAAATTTACTCCTTGTTTTCCTTTAAAAATTTGAGTTTTATTGTTTAATTCTAACTCTAATTTTTCTTTTAGAAACTTACGAACAAGCTGTAACACTTTTTTGGCTTCTTCTTTAGTTTGTACTATTAAAATACTATCATCTAAATAACGCACATAATATTTTACTTTCAATTCATGTTTTACATATTGATCAACTTCGTTCAAATATATATTAGCAAATATTTGACTTGTATAATTTCCAATTTCTATACCCTTTGCTCTTTTCTGTGCATATAAGATTTCTTTTATTAGCCAAATTAGCTTTGGATCTTTTATTTTTCTTTCTAAAATTTCTAGTAAAATCTTTTTGTCTATACTATTAAAATATTTTGCTACATCTGTTTTTATGATATAATAATTTTCCCATCTTTGTTTTGCTTTTTTCATATATTTTTGTACACAAAATGCCGCTCTGTGCATTCCTTTTCCTTTAATACATGCAAATGATGTTGGAATAAACTGTGTTACAAAATATTTTAATAAGAAATTCTCAGCTAACCAGGTATGTACAATTCTATCAATATAACGTGATTTTTCAATTTTTCTTAATTTGGGCTCTGTTACATAAAACTCTATATAGCCTCCATGTTTATATGTTCCATTTTTTAATTGCATATATAACCACATTATATATTCTTCTTGCTTTAAATTAAATTTGATTAATTCTGGCTTTCGATTTTTACCTCTTCTTGCTTTTTTATGTGCCTCTAAAAGTTTTTCATAAGTTAAATATTTATCAAATTGATTACGTATTGTTTTTGGCATAATATTTAATTAGTCCTCCTAATATTTTACCAATTTCATAAATATGTCCCATTGCTGTATTAAATTTTTTGATATCTATCCAAGCAAATTTTTTCATTATTCTTAATAGAATTCTCTGTGTATTTAATTTAGCATCTATTTTGTTTAAATATCCTAACCTTTGGAATTTAGGTAATTTAGAAATATACATTATATCCTCTAAAGTTGAATACATTATTTGTTTAAAATCTGTTCCAATGCTAAATTTTTCTGTTCTTGGAAGTTTAATTAAAGTTTGGATCATATATTCCATATAATTTTCATATATAGGAATTAATTTTAACTCATTTTCACTACTCATAGATTTTTCCAATCTCCATTTTCGCATTTTCTAAAAATTCATATGCTTGTTTAAATGTAATATTATCTAAATCTATGTCTTTTATTTCGCTTATAATTTTCTTTAATTTTGAATTATTCATATAATCAGAATAATTTTCTATTTTTGAATAATCATCATCAATTATTTGAAATGGAATTTTCCTTTTTTCAAGTTGTCCTACATAAAATCCCAATCTTGAAATTGGAAAACCACATTTTTCTATTTCTTCATTTAGTTTTGTTTTTTTAAAGCCAAATACAGATGATAATTTTTCACAATCATCTGCTAATGCAAGATAAAACATACCACTTTTAAATAGATAAATTTTATCTGCATCTTTAGATTTTAAGTTGATATATGATTTTTGTAATTTACTCATTTTTTTCTTTTGTTCCTTTCAAAATTTTATCTTCCGGGGCTTACGCCCCCTGTACAATTTTGTTCTAGTTTTCGCCTTAACCCTTTTGCTAGCCTCGTTCACTTGTATCGCAATTAGTGGTCAGAGCTACTTTAAATAAAGTGTGAGACGCGAACCTATATGGTAGTTGGTGTAAACAGGGTAGTCGTAGTAGTAGCGATAGACGGCGGCAAAAGCATCAGCCGTAGTGTAAAGGCCACCACGACTAGTACGCGACCTAGAAGAGTACGCCTCTTGCGTCCACTCCCTAACATTCGAGCTTAAGTCGAATATGTTATTCATAATGTCATTTGGATATTCTCCTGTAATAGACCTTGTACCTGAATGATTTCCTGTTCTTTGTGTAACTTTAGTATTATCTGAACCTTCTAATATGTAATTTAATGTAGCATCATATTGGCATCCCCATATCATTGCACAATTTACACTTGTACTATTATAATATGGATTATTTGAATATCCACTGCTTGACCTTAAATACATATCATACCAGTTTGTACTTGCCATAGTTATTGCTCCTGCAACTGATTTTATTATATCTCCTGAATTTTCTTTATTTGTTGTTGATCCAGAATTCCATCTACTTGTTTCATATCTTCCCACATAAAATCCACCATATTTATCTACACTTTCTACCATTTCTGTGAATTTTTTATTTATGTATTGTCCTAAAGTAGCAGGTGAACTTATTGTAATTTCATCATCTTTTATTGAACTCAATTTGCTATAATTTGCAGCATCATATTCAGTTCCTGATGAATATTGCCAAGATAAGTTTTTATCACTTCCTGTTACTAAGCTTGGCTCTCTATAACTTGTAGCTCCTACTCTGTACGATAAACTATTACCCATAATATATGATCTTATACCACTATAATCATAGAACATTCCCTCATAATATGTTGATGTACTTCCTCTTGTATATCCAGACTGAGTTCTAGCCATTGGTTTATATGTTGAACTATTATTAGATAATGCAACTGTAGTCACACCATCATAAATTGCATTTTTTACAGGTACCCAAACATATTGATTTCCTGCCTCATCTTCTATAACTAATCCGTTTTTTATTGTATTATTTAATGAAGATGTACCATATCTAAATCCTGCTGGTATTACTGCTTGTTGTTTATTTGAATCTGTGTATGTATAATTAGCAGTTTGTATATCTGAATAAGTTTCAAGTTCAGAAACCTCTGTTGTTTTAAAGTTTGAAGAATTATTCTTTCCATCAGTTATTCTTGTATAAACTATATCTCCAACTGATAATCCTTTTACTATATAACCATCAGTAAATGTTTGACCATTATTGTTTACTTTTGACCCTTCTTTCCATCCATTATCTGTTGGTGCACTTCCCGATTTTACAATTTGATACTGTATACGATAATTATTTGTTTTATATGTATTTGCCAATGTTAAATAAACTGCTCCATTTCCCGTTTTTCCATATGTCTTCTTTAATGTTGATGGATCTTCTGTTACATTTAACACTTTAGTTTGAATAACATTTGAATAATATGTACTTGTTAATCCTGCATTATTTGTAACTTCTACTTTTATGTAATATGGAGTATTTTGATTTAATCCTGTAAATTGATATGTCCAACCATAGTTTTCTACTGATTTTACAATATATTTATCTGAAAAATCTGAAGCTGAAAAATCTTTATAACTTATTGTATATTTATATTTTTTTATTCCAGATTCTGCATCTGTCACTTGTGTTTTTATTGTTATATTATTTGTCTCTGTTGTTAGTGTATTATTTGTTGCTGTAGTATCTATTATTGGTGCAGTACTATCTTCTGTGTTATTAATATATAATGCTAATCTACTTCCATCTCCATTTGTAGAACCATCTCCACCTGTGTTTGTTGGATTCATATAAATATAATTTGCAGTTGGTGGTCTCCATGAATTTATTCTAGCATTTGCACCATAAATACCATATTTATCTGTAGTTTTTAAGAATGAACCACCTCTATAAGTTCTATAAGTTGTACCATGAGCTTCTTGCGCCCATTCTACAACATTTGCAGATAAATCAAATATATTTTTAGCTAAATCATCTGAATATTGACCAGAATTTGCTCTTGTACCTGTTCTATTTCCTACAATGCTTGTAACAAAGTTCTTAGTATTGTTATCTTTTAGCATCCAATTTAGCGTTGCATCCCATTGACTTCCCCATATCATACTACTTACTACACTTTTACTATTATGATAAGGATTGTATGCATTTATATTACTATCTTGATAATAATAACTTTGATACCAAGTTCTATTATATAGTACAGCTTTATTTTTTTGTGATTGAACAACTGCTGTATTTGCCAAATTATCATTGGATGTACTAGTTTCATATCTTCCTATATAAAAACCTTTAAATTTATCTACGCTTTTTACCATATTAGTATATTGTTCATTCATATATTGTCCAAATTCTGTATATGAACCAAATCCAGTTGCACTTCCTATTTGAAAATTGGTATAAAATACAGCATCATATGTTACTCCCCTAGCTTTTCCTATATCAACATTCCACGTATAATCACTACTTCCTGTTACTAAACTAGGCTCTCTCATTGAACCATCATTTAGAGCAGTCGAACTTCTTTGTTTAGTTGATGTTGTTCCATTAAAATCATATAGAATACCTTCATAATATTTTGTATTTGATGATTGCTTTCTTGCAATAGCTTTTTCTGTTGATGTTTTATTATTTGTTGTTTCTACTGCAACCGGCACAGGAACCCAAACAAATTCATTTCCATTTTCGTCTTGAACAACAAGCCCTTCATTTACTTTACTTGTTGAATCACCTGTTCCTACTTTAAATCCAGCAGGTATTGTTGCAGTATTTCCTTCACTATCTGTATAAGTTACTGTTTTTTCTTTTGAAGAATTTCCATTACTATCTGTGTAATATTCAAACCCTTCTAATCCACTAACTTTAAACTCAAAATAATCTGCAGATCTATTTATACCATCAAACAAGCTTGCATAAATTATTTGTCCATTTGCTAATCCTTTTATTGTTTCACCTGTTGCCCAATTTTCTGTTATTGCAGAATCACTTGAAATTACTTGATATTGTATATAATATCCTTGGTTTGAATATGTAGTGTCTTTTTGTTCTAGCAAAACAGTACCTTCTCCACTTTGACCATATTTATTTTTTAAAGATATATTATCTTTTGCAACATTTCCTAATTCTTTTGTTACTACTGTTGTAACTGCTCCATCTCCTTCATTTCCTGCACCGTCTGTTGCAGTTACTTTTATACTATATGTTGTATTTTGTTTTAATTTAGTATATGTATAATTTCCTGCTGAACTTTCTGACATTTTTGTCCAACCAGTTGAATCAGAAGGATTTGAGCTCTCTTTTATATAATATGTATATTTACTTACACCAGTCTCTTTATCTTGTGCAGTTGCTTTTACTGTAATTGTATTTGTTGTAGCACTTGTACTTATAATTGATGCAATTGGTCCTGTTGTATCACTTGTACTTCTAACATATAATTGTAATCTTGAACCAAATATTGGACCTGAATCTGTTGCTGTTACAGTTGTTCTTGTCGCTGGAGTTCCTTTTTTAGTTTTATCATATCCTCCACCACGATACACTCTAGCTCTTGTTCCTTCCGCTTCTTGTGTCCATTCATTTGCATTTGAACCTAAATCATATATATTATTTATAATATCTGCATTATCTTGTGCAGTATTACTTAATACATTTTTCTGTGAACCTACTTGCGTAGTAACTTTTTTTGCATCTAAACCTGTTAATAGATAATTTAGAACAGCATCATATTGACTTCCCCATATCATACTTGAAACTACACTCTTACTTGATGAATATGGATTACTTGCATATTTTCTACTATCTTGATACAAATACATATTGTACCAATTGTATCCTGAAAATACTGTTCCATTTTTCTTAGAACCAATAATTACATTTTCACTTGAATCTTTTGTTTGTGTAGTTTCATATCTACTTACATAAAATCCACCAAAAGAATCTACTGAAAGTATCATGTTATTGTAATTATTTGCAATATATTCTCCAAATTCTGATGCAGAACTAAATCCTAAAATTGTCTTATAATATTTACTATCTGCATCATTTACAATTCCTGTTACATTATCTACATTCCAAGTATATCCATCTGAATTTCCAGTTACCAAACTTGGTTCACGATATGATGAATTTCCTACACCAGTATTACTTGTTCTTCTAAATGATAATGTTCCATTAAAATCATATACAAGACCTTCATAATATCCTTTGTTTGAACTTTGGGCTATTGCCATTGGTTTATAATTATTATTTTGTGCTGTTGTTGTATTTGTTGGAATTGAAGTATTTCCATCATGTATTGCATCATTTACTGGAATCCATACATATTCATTATTGTCTCCATCTTTTAATACAGTTCCTTGACTTTGTAAATTTTCTCCTGTTGTTCCAGAAACTTTAAATCCTTGTGGTAAACTTATTGTATAACCAGCATTTATACTTTCTTTTTGTGCTGTATCTCCATATCCATTTTCTCCCTGAACTCTGGCTTGTAATGTACTACTATTGTCAATATATGTTCTATTTCCTGTATATGTTGTATCTACATTTGCTTGTTCAGCAGTTATAATTGTTGCTGTATTTTGACATCTAGTTATATTTCCTTCAGTATCTGTTACTAATACTTTTATTTTATATACTTGGTTTGCAGTTAATCCTGTTACAGTAGCTTTATCATCATAATATGTATTTGTTGCCATTAGTTTATAGTTTGTATCATTTATTGTTTTATAATAATAATTATATAAAGCTCCTTCAGCATTTTTATTTATTTGTACTTCAATTTTGTTACTTGTTGCAGATACACCCAAAACCTCATAATTTGATCTTGTAATTTTCGCAAATTCTGCTTCTGAATATTCTTTTACTGCTGAATTATTTATTGTTATTGATGCATAACCTGTTGTTGAATTTATTCCATCTGTTAGTCTTGCATAAACCACATTGCCATCTTCTAGGTTTCCTATATTAATTGTTTTTTCTGTTGCTTTTGTCCATTTACTGCTATCTGAAACATCTGGATTTTGAGCACTATCTGTTTTTATTTGATATTCTAGATTATAATCTATACTTTTATTATTTGCTGTTATTCTTGCAATAGAACTTCTCCAAATGGTATTACTAAATTCTATTTGACCTGTAGTATATAAAAATTCACTTGTTGTAACTTCAATCTCTTTTTCTGTGCTGTTTCCTAATTTATCTTGTGTTTCTACTTTTAAATAATATTTTTTATTTGAAAGTAATTTTTCAAATTTACAGGTATTTTCTGTTGTTTCTTTATAATTAGTATAGTTACTATCTCCTTCTTTTCTATAACTATATTTATATTTTATTTCATCTGGCATTCCTATTCCATCATCTGTTGCAGTCACACTTACTGTTACAAAATTTATGTCTTTAGCTTGCTCCTGTATTTCTACTTGTGGTCCATTTTTATCTATTTTTGTAATATCTATTGTTTTTGTTTCTACATTTCCTGCTATATCTCTTACTTTTATTATTATTCCTGTTGTATTTTGAGTATATGTTTTGGTTGGTTCTGTTTGCCATGTTATTCCACCGTCAAAACTATATGCTTCTTCTGGTAATCCGCTTTCTGTATCTGTTGCTGTAATTGATATTGTTACATCTTCTTTTGTCCATTCTGTTGGATTACCTGATATTTCTAATGTTGGTGCTGTTACATCTTTTATTTGTTTTTGTAATGTTGCACTATTATTTGTTCCATCTGTTAATCTTGCATAAATCACATAATTATTTAATAAATTTGAACATGTTACCTCTTTGCTGTCTGATGAGTCTACTGTTGTCCATCCATCAGCTTTTGGTGATTCTGTTAAGTTTGTTACAATTTGATATTGTAATTTATATTCAGAATTATTAGTAATTTTTAAACTTGCTTTTTTATCTGACCATGTTGGATCTGATATTGTAAAGTCTGTTGCAATACTTCCTGTTTCTACTGTTACAATTTTGCTTGTTGTATTTCCTAATTTATCTGCAACTTCTACTTTTATATAATATGTAATTCCTTGTGTTAGGCCTGTATATACTTTGCTTGATGTTTTATTTGCTGTTGTATCTGTTGCTTCTTCTGCAGATGCAAGTCCAGTTTCACTTGTTGCTATATAATAATGATAGGTTATCAAGTCTTCTAACCCAACACCAGAGTCTGTTGTATTATTTACATTTACTGTTATTGTACTAGATGTTGATTTTGTATTAATTTCAAATTCTGGTCCCGTTTTATCTATATTAGTAATATTTATTGTGTCATATGTTGCTATATTTCCTGCTATATCTTTTACTTTTATAACAATTCCAGATGTATTTTCTGTGTATGTTTTATTTGTTTCTGCTTGCCAAGTTGCTCCTCCATCAAAACTATATGCATCTGCTGGCAATCCACTTTCTGTATCTGTTGCAGTTATTGTTAATTTTACTGCTCCTTTTGTCCAATCAGATGGTTCTTGTGCTACACTGATTGTTGGAGCTGTTTTATCTTGAATTTGAATACTTGCATATTTTGTATAGTTTGTTCCATCATATAATCTAGCAATAATTGTGTAATTATTTTTTAAATTATTTACTGTTACTGTTTTTTCTGCAGTTGTTATCCAAGCATCATCTTTTATATCTTGTCCATCTTGAATTATCTGATATTGCATTTGATTTTCTGTATTGTTTTTTACTTCTACACTTGCTGTTTTGTCTGCCCAGCTTGCTTTAGAAAATGTAATATCTCCTGTAATTAAATCAAATTTGCTTGTTGTTGTAACAAGGCTTCCTTCTCCTTGATTTCCTATTAAATCTTTTGTTTTTACAATAATCTTATAATTTTTGTTTGCAATTAAATTTGTGAATTTATATGTATTTGAAGTTTGATTTTCTGCCTTCTCTTTATATGTTGATGCTCCTTCTTCTTTTATATAATAATCATATTGTACATTTTCAGACATTCCAGCTCCTGAATCTGAAGCTTCTACTTTTATAGAAATTGAATTAGTTTTTGTTTCTGTTTTTGTAATTGTAATATCTGGTCCTGTTTTGTCTTCAATTTTTAGTGTGTCTTCTAATCCATAATTTCTACCATCTGTTAATGCTATATAAATTGTATCTCCATTAGTTACTGTTATTTCTCCATTATATTCTTTCCAGTTTGTTCTATCATCTTTATTTGTTCCATATTTTATAATAAATCCTGTTTCTGTTGACAATCCTATTTTGGCTTGTGCCGTATCTGGTGTAGTTGTAGCATTCCAAGTTATTACTCTTGCTATATTTTCTTTTGCTGATGGCACCATTAAAGTTTTTACTACTATTATTGTACTTCCTTTATTTCCTGCAACATCTTCTCTTTCAACTTTTATGTAGTAAGTTGTGTTTGCATCTAAATTTTCGAATGTATATGTTCCTGTTGTATTTGAGCCGTTTACAGTTGCATTTGCTATTGCATCTAATGATTGTGCTATATAATATTTATAAGGCTTGTCTGTTGTTAGACCACTTTCATCATCCATTGAATTTGCCTGTATTGATATTTCTCTTGTTGTAGTATTTGTAGCATTTGCTGTAATTGTTGGAGTTATTCCATCTGATATAATACAACTTGCATATTGTGTATAATTTGTTCCATCATATAATCTTGCTATTATTTTATTAGCAAATTTCAAGTTATTTAATGTTATGTTTTTTGGATTTACAGTTACCCAACCTGTAGTGTCTGTTTCATCTATGTCATCATTTACATCTACTATTTTATATTGCATACTATATGTTGATCCATTTGTAATAGTTACACTTGCTTTATTTGATTTCCATATAGGGCTAGTAAATGTTATTATTCCTTTAGTATATTCCATTGTGTCTTCATCTATAATTACATCTGTTCCATATTTTATTTTATCTTGAACTTTTTTAATAAATGTTATTTCATATGTATTCCCTTTTTCAAGTTTTGCTTTTGGTATTGTAAATGAATTCATTGTGGTTTGTGATACTGGATATACATCATCTAATAAATAATTTGATTTATCTAATTCTAATTTTGTATTATCGTATTTTATATTTAAATCTTTTTCTGGATTATTAACTTTTATATTTAATTTTATATATTCTCCATTATCTGATTCAATTATATTTCCTACATAATTTGATACTGTATGTACTGTTAATTTTATATTACTTGTTATTTCTTTTGTATATGGTTCTGTTGAACTTATTTCTAATTTTACATTTATTATTTTGCCTTCTTCTAATTCACTATTTTTAGGCGAAATAGTTATACTATAATTATTAGTTGTTAATATTTGCTCTGCTGTTGTATCTGCTTTTAATGTTAATCCTGATACTGTAAAAGTTGTGTGTTCAGTGTCAGATTCTTCTTTAGTTGTAACAATAGAACCATTTTCATCTTTCAATTCTAAATTTACTAATTGTGCATCTTCATTTGTTATTTGTGCTTTTATATCATATTTAATGTCTTGTTCTGTAATCTGCATGTTGTCTAAATAGTTTTTCACATTAAATTTTATATTTTGTACATCTTTTCCATTCCATTCATTTAATTGATATTCTTGTTGTGTTAAACTACTATTAAAATAAAAGGCATCAGATTCTAAAATATGTGTATCTTTTCGTTCTATTGCATATTTTGAAAATGTAACCGAAATAATTGTTGTTAATATGATGATTGATAGCAAAAAAACTATTATTAATACTTTACTTTTCTTCATTTTTTCTTCCTTTCTTGCACATTTTAATCAATTTGTGAGCTGTTTAACACAATTTGCACATAATCGATAACTTTAGCATATTGATAATTTTTACTTTCTTGATTCCATTTAATTTTTAATTTATACTCTTGTTCTTCGTCATTTAATCCTAATTTAATTTTAGATGTTTTATTATTATCTAATAAATTTGTATTGTCTGTTACTCCGCTTTTACAACTATATAATTCGAACTCTACAGGCAAATTATTAGCATTATTTATTTCTAATGTGTATTCCATTGCAACTTCTGAAATTTTGTCTTCTTCTTTATTACTAACTTTAAATACATATTCTTTTTCTAGATCATTTGGATTTATATTTATATCTAATGTATTTTCTTCTAAATTAATAATTGGTACAGCAACTTGTGCCGAATCTCCTCCTGATATAACATTTGTATATTTAGATATAGATACAGATATCAATATAATTGCAGTAATAATACATAATAAAACCAAAATATTTATTGGTTTGATTTTTTGCATTTGTTTTCCTCCATTTTTTCATATTTTTCTCTTACCATTTTTCTTTTCTTTTTTCTCTTTTCTTTTACTCCACTATAAGAAATATATACATATAGTAATAATACAATTATTATAAGTATTATTTTATTTTGTAAAAAAAGTGATATCTTTCCTAATTTAGGAATTTTGTATATTACCTTTCCTTCTATTACTGAATCTGTTATTGTACCACTATCTTCTATATTATTGTTATCACCTTTTGTTTGATATACAATCTCTCCATTTTCATCCATTATTTTGTTAATTCTATGTGTTATTACACTTTGACCTTGTCTAAATGAAATAATATCTCCTTCTTGTAAATCTTCCACTTTTTTTACTATAACAATGTCTCCTATATTCAATTCAGGTTGCATGCTTCCCGAAATAATAACATAAGATTTTATCCCTACTAATTCAGGTGTCTCTTTAGGCTGTATAGCAGATTGTATTATTAATATAATGTTACAAATTAATATTGGAATTAAGATAATATATACTATTATTCTAATCTTTTTACTTCTTTTTTTCTGTTTCCTCTGATTTTCTTCAATCTCTTCAATTGTATATATCATCTTTTTTCACTTCCTTTTATTAATTTATTTTACATACTGTCTAGCATTTATTTCTAAATTTAATTTATAATATTGCTTGTCCTGTTGACTTCCTACTATTGTGTCGTTTTTATCATCATCTTCCCAGTACCATTCTAAAGTGTATATATTGGCAGAATCTTTAGGTACAATCACTTCTTTAAGTTTAATATCTTCCAATTTTTTATATTCCTCTTTATTTCCTTTTATATAAACATTATCAAGTTTTAATTTATATTTCATATTTACATGATATTGCATTTCATCAGTAAAATTAAAATCATAGCTCACATCATAATTTGACTTATTTCTAATGCAAATTTGAACTTCTCCTTTTGAACCTGGGTCTATTATTTTTTCTCCATTAAATTTTTCATTATTAAATATATTTAATTGTGTTTCTTTGGTAACATCTATATCATCTTGTGTAATTTCAATCTCTGGCATTAATTTTTCTTCTTGTGTAATTTCTTCTGGCTGTGTAGTAGTTTCTTTAGACCTCAAGCCAATTTTTCCAATTTTACTTCCAACTACATATCCCAAAAGTAATAATATAATAATGATTATTATTAATATAATATTTAAAATTCTAGATCTATCTCTTTGTTTTTTTAACTCATTTATATTATTTTCCATAGCTTTTTCTCCTTTTAATATACTCATTAAAATATGTTTTTAACGTACTTTAATCAATATATTAATTACAACAATAGGCGAATATAAAACTCACCTATTGTATATAAATTAATCAACTTGTGTAAATACAGTTGATACTTCTACTTTAACTGTTGGAGCAGTTGATGCCGTTCCTAAAGTATAATCTGTTGTATCTGTTTGTGTTGTTGTATAATTTGTACTATCTTTTCCTTCAAAAGCCCATCTCCAATAAACTGATACTGTTTTTGTTTGTTGTGTTGTTGAACCAATTGCTAAATCATCAGCTGATACTGATGCAAAATTAGCTGCTGTTACATATGTTGTTCCATCTAAACTATATTCTATTGGAATATTTGATTCATTTGTTTCTTTTAAAGATATTGCATAATGTACTTTTACTTCTGAATCATTTGTTAATTGTATATCAAATTTTCCTCCTGTTCCTGGAGCAACCTTTCCATTTACAACCTCTGCATCAGCAGTTGTTCCATCCACCTCTTTTGCAGTTTTAAATAAATCAAATGTTTCAGCTGTTGTATTTGAACTAACTTTAAATTTAGCTACAGTTGCTGTGTCACTTCCTGTAAATTTAGTTGTATATTTTGCATATGTTCCTGAAACTAAAATTAATCCTACCATTACAATTAATAATGATATTAAAAATATTTTTACTAATTTATTGTCTTTCATATCTTTCCCCCCCCCTTCTTCTTATGTATTTATTAATATAGATTTTTCAATCTATAATTTTATATTAACGGCTTGTGCCCTTAATCACTTATTACTTTGGGTTAATTCTTTGTTTTGTTTTTTTAATTTTTCTATTTCTTGTTCCATATCTTTTTGCTTTTCTTTACTAGCAGTCATTTGTGTTAATATAATTAATATTATTGGAATTGACAAACATATTATCATTCCAATTGGAGTCTGTATAAACATTGCTATATTTCCGAGTTTGCTCATCTTGAATTGATATATACCTTCAATTTGTTCTGGTGATACATACCAATCATCTGTTGCATTATTATTGTCGCCTTTGGTTTTGTATTTTATTTTTCCTTCCTCTTCAACCTTATCAACTATTCTGTGTGTAATTACACTATCTCCATTTTTAAATGCAATAATATCCCCATTTTTCAATTCTGTATTCTGTGCATCTTTTACTACAACTAAGTCTCCTGTATTTATTTGAGTCTCCATTGATCCTGACAATACTATAAATGGTTTCCATCCGAAAAATGATGGTATTTCATTTGGTTTTATATATGAATTCACTATTATTACACTGTTTATAAGAATAATTGGCAATAGTAATATTAATAAAACACTTAAAATTATCATCTTAATCTTTTTCATTTTATTAGTCTCCTTTACCTTTTTATTATAACGCACAAAAAGACTGTATCCATTTTTAATTTAAAAATGGACACAATCTTCCCTTGGTTATATTTATTTTTTTATTTATTAAATTACCTGTGTGTGTGTGTGTGTGTGTGTGTGTGTGTACAGCCTCAAGGCTTTCAAGCTTTTGCATATTTTAAATACTCCTTTGTATACTTGTTTTTTTCATACCTCTTTTTATTAATGATATAATATCATATTGTATTTTATTTGTATATACTTTTCAACAAATTTCTAAATTTTTCTTGTTAATGCTATCAATAAATACAAATATTTTCATATATATTCACTTATTCTACTACCATTTATACTTTTCTTTTTCTTTTAACTCAGAGTAAATTTTACAATATCTTTCATATCTTTCTGTTGAAACTCTACCCTCTTGCATTGCCTTTTTCACTCCACAATTTTCCTCTTTTATATGAGTACATCCTACAAATTCACATTTTTCTATTTCTGGCACAAATTCTCTAAAACACTTATCTAATTCTGTACTTTCAATTTCGCTTATTTCAAAACTCGAAAATCCTGGAGTATCTGCAATATATGTATTTTTTTCTAGTTCATACAATTTGATATCTGTTGTGGTATTTTTTCCTTTTTTATTTTTGCAACTTATCTCTCCTTCCTGAGTTTTCTCAGTATTAAATAAAGCGTTTATTATACTTGATTTTCCAACTCCTGAGTTTCCTGAGAATACGCTTGTTTTATTTTGTAACTCTTGTTTTAATTCATCAATGCCTATATTTTGTTTTGCACTTGTTACAATTACTTTATATCCAACTTTAGTGTATAATTCTTTTATAGTTTTATATTCATCTTTTAAATCACATTTATTAACTATTATTATTGGTTCTATTTTTATTTTTTCGGAATATGCTAATTGTTTGTCTAGCATTAATAAATCCGGTTTTGGATTTTTGGTTGATATTATAAATACTATTTGGTCAATGTTTGCTATTTTGGGTCTTTTTATCTCATTTTTTCTTGTTTTTATTTCTTCTATTATTGCCTCATTTTTTTCTTCATCTGTCACTTCTATTTCTACTCTATCACCTACAAGAGGCTTTATATCTCGATTTTTAAATTTTCCTCTTGCATAAGCCACATATATTTTTTCTGTTGTTTCAATTTTATATGTATTTGATATGTTTCCAATTATTATTCCTTCCATATTATCCCTTTCTTGTTTTTTTCTAAAATATAACATATTTTTTTCAAAAATACAATCTTTTCTCTTGACTTCTTACTCTATTTAGCTGTATACTTATATTGTATTTTTTCAAATTTTTTTAATCAATTTGATTTTTATCTTTTGTAGTGGGATTCCACTAATTTTTCGAATGAACAGGAGGTGATAATATGGATGTTAATGATAAGTTTGATTTAATTTTAGATAAACTTTCTAAAGTTGATAAACTTGATGAAGTAGTTGAAAGACTTGATAGTATCGAGCAAAAATTAGAAGAACATGATAAGAAATTTGCCGAATATGATAAGAAATTTGATGCTATATTTGCAAAACTTGAAGAGCATGATAAGAAATTCGATAATATTGACATGCAATTTAAATCTATTAATTATAGATTTGATATGCTTCTAAAAGAATTAAAAAGTGACTTTAAGAAAATTGAAGAAAAATTTGACGAAATCGATGATAGATTTGATGAAATAGATGAAAGATTTGACAGTATGAATGTTAACGTAGTATTTTCATAAAATTTATTTCTCAAATATATCAAAAAACACCCTATACATTGGTTCTCAACCTTCGTATAGGGCTCTATTTTATTTAAAATCCACTGAAGTTGTATTATTTAAATTAACTGATTTTGTATCAGAAGCTAATTGATTGCCTTTTGAATCTTTTACAACCACTTTAATACTTACTGTTCCAGCTGTTTTTATAGTAGTCGAATATTTTTCATTATCTCTTTTAGTAGGTTTTGCATTATATTCTTTATCATCTATATACACAGAAACTGTAACTTGCTCTGGTTCTATCTCTTTTCCATCTTCATCAGTTTTTTTAGTATATCCTGTTATTGAAGCAACATTAACATTTACTGTACAATCTTTATCTTCATCATATTTATTAACAGTTAAAGTTATTTTGCTTCCTTCATCAACTGTAGTATTAGCACTTAAACTTTGTTCTAAAACTACGCCATTAGTTTGAGATTTATCTTTACTGTAATTAACTTTTTCTATAACTAAACCAAGATCTTCTAATGTCTTTTTAGCAGTTTCCTCATCTTGCCCAACAACTGAAACTACTTTAACTTGTTTTATACCAGTACCAATGCTAATATAAACTTTAATAGTATCACCTGCATTTACAGTTTCACCTTCTGTCTTTTCTTGTTTTATAATGACTCCAGCTTCAACTGTCTTACTAGTTTCTTCTTGGAAATCTAATTTAATTTTTGCATCATCTGCAGCATCTTGAGCTTCGTCTTTAGTTAGACCTTTCAATTTTGGCACTGTTGTTGTTTCTGTTCCTTTGCTTACAACAACCTTTATGTCTGTATTTTCTTTTATCTTTCTTCCTTCAACATAAGGTGGATTTTGTGATATAATCTGTCCTTCTGGAACTTCTGTGTTATATTCTTGGTCTTCTTCTATATAATTCAATTTATTTTGTTTTAATATTTCTTTTGCTTCATCAACTGTTTTTCCTGTAAGATTTGGAATATCCACATCTTTAGGTCTTGTTGCATTTGAAATTCCGATTGTTAATGCTATTGATATAACAAATAATAACATTAATCCAACTATTATTGAAAGCGTCTTATGCTTCTTTATAAATTCAACGAATTTATTTTTCTTCTTTCCATTTTTATTAGCTGAATTTTGTTTTCTACTTTCTTCTTCTATTCCTATTGTAGAAATTCTTTGTGTTGGAAAATCATTTTGATAATCATTATTATCTACAAAATCACCATTAGGTTCTTTTAATGCTCTCTTCAAATCTAATAACATAGCTGTTGCATTTTGATAACGCAAATTTGTATCTTTTCTTAATGCCTTCATTATTATATCATTAACAGCTGATGGTATATTAGGGTTAACTTCAATTGGAGGAGTTGGTTCTTCTTGCATATGTTTTAATGCAACGGATACTGGTGTATCTGCATCAAAAGGAACCTTTCCTGTTAACATTTCGTACATTACAACACCTAAAGAATATAAATCAGATTTTTCATCCGTGTATCCTCCACGTGCATGTTCAGGTGAAAAATAATGTACTGAACCAATTGTTGTTCCAAATGCTGTAATTGTTGAGTTTGAAACTGCTTTTGCAATTCCGAAATCTGTTACTTTTGCCACTCCATCTTCTGTAATAATGATATTATGTGGTTTTATGTCTCTATGTATAATGTGATTTTTATGTGCTGTTTCTAATGCAGAAGCAATTTGACCTGCTATATTTACTGACCATTTCCATGGAAGTGGTCCTTTTTCTTCAACAATTATTTCTTTTAATGTTTTTCCTTTTATTAATTCCATTACTATATAATATAAATTTCCATCAGCACCTACATCATATACTGAAACAATATTAGGATGTGTTATGCTTGCTGCTGATTGAGCTTCTACTTCAAATCTTTTTATAAATTCATCATCTGTTGTAAATTCATCTCTTAAGATTTTGATTGCTACATATCTGTTTAGCACATGGCATTTTGCTTTATATACTGTTGCCATTCCGCCACTGCCAATTTTCTCGATAATTTCATATCTATTTCCTAACAATCTACCTTTTAAATCCATTTTTATATCTCTCCTTATAGGTTATATGTTTTTTATTACTACAACTGTTATGTTATCTAACCCTCCATTTTCATTTGCTAAGTCTACAAGCCTGATAGGTGCTTTTTCTATGTTTCCTTTTGCTATTTTGAATATATCTTCTTGTTTTACCATATTGGTCAATCCATCTGATGATATGAGTAAAATGTCATCTCTGAGAAATCCTTTTACTGATACATCAGGCTCAACAAATGCATTACATCCAAGTGCTTTCATTAACATGTTTTTCTTTGGATGTTTTTCCGCTTCTTCTTTTGTTATAGTTCCGTCTTTTACTAATTTTTGTACATAACTATGGTCTTGTGTTAATTTTCTTATAAAATCTTTTCTTATTCTATATATTCTACTATCTCCTATATGACCAATATATGCCTTATTATTATATATTAAGCAAACTTCTAAAGTAGTACCCATTCCTTCAAGTTCTTTATCTTCTTTTGATTTTTCGTATACTACCATATTCGCATATTCCATACTACTTGCAACCAGTTGAATTAAACTTTGTTTATCTTTTGGTGTTTCTTTAAAATTGTTTGTAATATAACTTTGTGCACATTTTATTGCCAAATTACTCGCAATTTCTCCACCTTTGTATCCTCCCATGCCATCTGCTAATAAATATAATTTGATTTCACTCGACGAATCTGATATATAATATGCGTCTTGATTCATTTCTCTAGCTTTTCCTATATCTGACTTTGCATAAGCTATTATCATCGTTTCACCTCGTATCTTTTTTTCTAGTTATATCATATTAAATATTATTTTTCAATTGTTTTTATAAATTTTTTCTTCTCAATTGTCCACATGCTGCATCAATATCTGAACCTAACTCACGTCTAATAGTAGCAACAATTCCATGGTCATTTAAATAATCTCTAAATTGCATAATATTTTCGTTTGAGCTTTTTGAATATGCACCATTTTCAATTTTGTTTATTGGTATTAAATTTACATGGCACAACATTCCTCTTAATAGATGTACTAGTTCTTTAGCATCTTCTAGATTGTCATTATTATCCTTTGCTAATGCATATTCAAATGAAATTCTTCTATTTGTTTTTGCAATATAATCTTTACATGCTTGTAGCAATTCTTCAATTGGAAATGCATTATTTACAGGCATCATACTACTTCTTTTTTTATTATTAGTTGCATGTAATGAAATCGACAATGTACATTGAATATTTTCATCTGCAAGTCTATAAATTCCTGGTACTAACCCACTTGTTGAAACACTTATATGTCTTGCTCCAATATTTATTCCTTTTGGATTGTTTATTATTCTAATTGCATTTACTACATTATTATAATTATTTAGTGGCTCTCCAATTCCCATAAATACTACATTTGAAATTTTTATTCCATTGTCTCTTTCAACCGCAAGAATTTGTTCAACGATTTCTCCTGAACTTAAATTTCTTATAAAATTAATTCCTGTTGATGCACAAAATTTACATCCCATTTTGCATCCTATTTGTGATGATACACATATACTATATCCATGATGATAACTCATTAATACTGTCTCTATTGCATTTCCGTCTAGCACATCAAATAAATACTTTTTAGTTCCATCTGATGATTCTTGTTTTTTTAATATTTTAAAATTATGCATCTCATAATTTTGTTTTAATTTTTCTCTTAGTTCTAATGACAAATTTGTCATTTCATCAAAATTTGTAACTTTGACTTCATAAAGCCATTTGAACACTTGCTCTGCTCTAAATGGCCTTTCTCCCATTTGTACAAATTCTTCCTTTAATGCTGGCAAATCATAGTCTTTTATATTTTTCATTATTTTTTTCTCCTAATAATCCAATTTTCTTCACATTTTACTGGAAGCATCATTTTTACTTTTTGATCTTTAACTCCTGGATTAACTACATCCTTCTCTTCATTGGTTTCAAAATCCCATAATTTATCAATTTTAAATTGAACAGCTTCAAGTTGATCTGGAACTAATATTTCTAAAGTGTCTCCAACTTGTAGTCTATTACGAATATCTATAATTGCTTTTTCTCCATCATATCCTACAACTTTTCCGCCAAATTGATATTTTTCATTATATTGATGTCCATCATATTCTTGAATATCTTTATTTTTCCTGTCATTAAAATAAAATGTCGTTAATTCTCTTGTTTTTATTTTTTCAATTTCCTTCATATATTTATCTGCGTTATAGTGTTCTGGGTCTTTTTTATAGTCATTAATTGCATTTCTGTAAACATTTACAATACTTGCTACATAATATTCTGTTTTTAAACGTCCTTCTATTTTTAAGCTATCAATTCCCATATCTATTATTTCTGGAAGTTCTTTTATCAAACATAAATCTTTTGATGAAAATATGCTTGTACCATATTCATTTGTTTCAATTGGCATAAATTCACCTGGATTGTTTCTTTCTTCTGCATATAATTTATATGACCATCTACAACTTTGTGCACAATCCCCTAAATTTGCACTCCTACAAGTTAAGAAATCACTTAAGAAACATCTTCCAGAATATGCAAAACAAATTGCACCATGTACAAATATTTCTATTTCCATATCTTCTGGTTTATTTTCCATTATATATCTTAATTGTTCCTTATTCATTTCTCTTGCCATTATCATTCTTTTTGCACCATTTTTACGCCAGAAATTACAATCATGCAAACTAACAATATTAGCTTGCGTACTTACATTTATTGCAACACTTGGAGCATATTGTTTTAATACCTCTATTACTCCTCCATCTGCTGCTATAATTCCATCTGGCTTTAATTCTTCAAGTTTTTTTGCCATTTCTATAATTTCATCATATTTTTCATCCCACGCAAATATATTTAATGTTACATATACTTTTTTTCCTATGCTATGAGCATATTTTACTGTTTTCTCTAAATCATCATCTTGCATATCTGCTCTTGTTCTTAATGATAATGATGATGTCCCACAATATACTGCATCTGCTCCATATAAAAATGCTATCTTTGCTTTTTCATATGAACCTGCTGGTGCTAATAATTCTACTTCTTTCATTTTCTATCTTCCTTCCGTACTTTTATCCAATACATTATATATTTTTTTATCAATTATGTCAATTACTTTTGTCATATTACTATACTTTTCTGGACTTTTGTGGTATAATACTTATATAAAATTTTTTAAAGAAAGGAAAAAACATTATGAATCAAAAAACATTAGACCTTATTCACGAGAAGTACCAAGAATCACTACGGAAATCTTCCAACATATTAGAGATTGTAAAAAATCTTTATAATTTGTCAAAGGATGAAGAAGTTGATAGTGCTGATGCTAATGAATTTTACTCTTTTGTTGATGGCTTGCGTGCATGCTATCGTTTCAGAGAAAATACGTTTGCATCAACAAACATAACTACATACATAACTATAACAGTTATGTACATCATAATTTGGTTAAATGAAACTTATAATTTGCATCTGGACATAAATTTATATTCAAGAAGGAAGTCTCTGGAAAGTGAATTATCAAAAATTCTTAGAAAATCTTCTGAGACATCTTCTGTAAATATACGAGATCGTTTCGGTATCAGAGGAGTCCTTCTGAATTCATGTAATGAATCAGAAGCTGATATCCACATTCATTTTATATTTGATGCTCTTTCAGGAATTGTTGCAGCAAAAAATAGAAAAATGAAAAAAGAATTCATTGATTGGGTTGACTCAAGTAATGGAATCAACGAACTTGATAAACAAATTATCAAATATGTTCTAGAAATCCCATTCAGAATTGAGTTCATTAAGGATTTTATTAGAAATCCCAAAAGCAATGATTATAAGTCGTTACAGTTTACACTAACAATTCAGATGTATTCAAATGTATTGCCAGGTTTTCAAATTGAAATTCAATTAAAAAGTTTGGAAATGCATAAACAAGCCGAACATGGCTCGGCATCACATGACGCTTATAAAAAATACTTGGGTGATGATGGTGCAGAGGACCCCATCAACAAAGTGTTTGTGGTAGATGATTTTTCAGAATTAAACATAATTGGCTTTACCAGTTATGAAAGTAAAGAAAACGATCAGGATGGTATTCATTTTGCTAAAGAATTCTCTGATCGGCGAATTTCTACAACACTGGTTCCAAAAAGCTAAAACCTTTCAGCTCCTGGGATTTTTTCCTGGGAGCTCTTTTTGCACACTTGAGATCGCTTTTTTTCTGTGCAAAATTGCACGAAAAAAAAGCGAGATAATCCGTGCAAAATTGCACAGAAAAAAAGCGAGATAATCCGTGCAAAATCTCCCGCTTATATTGGTAATTCAGAAATATCTGAGATTTTTATTAATTTTAATGTATTTTCTAAATTTTCATCTGTTTTATATTTTACTAATACATAATTTTGAGTATGTCCTCTAAAATATGTTATTCCATCTTCTACTTCTTTATCTTCAAATAAAACCTCTGCCTCTTTTCCAACAAGTTGTTGATTATACATTTTTTGATTTTCGTTTGATAATTCTATCAATTTTTTACTTCTTGCTTCTTTTATATTTCCATCTATTTGGTTTGGCATAACCGCTGCTCTCGTTCCTTTTCTTGGTGAATATTGAAATACATGCATTTTGTATAATTTTGCTTGTTTTAAAAATTGATATGTAGTTTCAAATTCTTCTTCTGTTTCTCCCGGAAACCCTACTATAATGTCTGTTGTTAGCATTACGTCATCATAGTATCTTCTTAGTCTTTCTATAATTTCTTTAACTTCTGATGTTGTATATTTTCTATTCATTCTTTTTAAAGTTGCATCACATCCACTTTGTAATGATAAATGAAAGTGATGGCAAATTTTTTCTAGTTTTGATAGTCTTTGCATAAATTCTTCTGTTATGATTTTAGGCTCCAATGATCCTAGTCTAATTCTTTTTATTCCTTCTATCTCATTTATTTTTTCTAATAATTCTATTAATCCATTTTCATTTCCAAAGTCTCTTCCATATGACGCTACATGAATTCCTGTTATTACTACTTCTTTTATTCCATTTTGTGCAATTTGCGTAATCTCTTTTATTATGCTTTCTGCATTTCTGCTTCTAACTCTTCCTCTTGCATATGGAATAATACAGTATGAACAAAATTGATTGCATCCATCTTGAACTTTGATAAATGCTCTTGTTTTTTCTGTATATGTAATTTGCCCCATGTCTTCAAATTCTTTTTTAGTTGCTATATCTTCTATTTCTATCAACTTTTTTTCATTTTCTATAAACTTTTCTACATATTGTACAATATTTGACTTTTCTTCATTGCCGAGAACTATATCAATTTCTGGCATATTTTCTAGGTCATTTTTTGCAACTTGTGCATAACATCCTACTGCTGCAATAATTGCAGAAGGATTTTTCTCTTTTACTCTTCTTAATGAATGTCTTGATTTTCTATCAGACATGTTTGTTACTGTACATGTATTTACTATACATATGTCTGAAATATCATCATTCATATCAACTATTTCATATCCTGATTCTTTAAATTTTTGCGCCATTGCATTTGTTTCATATTGATTTACTTTACAACCTAGTGTATAAAAACTTACTTTTTTCATTTTTTTTTCCTTTCTTATTGTTAAAAAACAAACTGAAAGGAATTATATAAGTGTTGCTCCAATAATTCCCGCATCATTTTTTAACTTTGCAAGTTTTATTATTATATCACATCTTTTATTAAATAGCAAATTTCCGTTTATTAATGCATTTTTTAATGGCTCATATAAAATACCTTCATATTCTGCAAAACTCCCCCCTAAACATATTGCTTCAGGTTCAAAAATATTAATAATGTTAGATATTCCTATACTAAGGTCTTCTATGTAACTATTTATCATATATCTTAATGTTGGATTATCTGAATTTTTGCGAATAAAATCTCTAACACATTCTCCATTTATTGATTTTAAGTTAAATTCTTTTACAATTTTTTCTTTGAATCTTTTTAAGCTTGCATATACTTCAAAACAGCCTCTTTTACCACAGTTGCAAGCAGCTCCATTTCTGTGTATAATTGTATGGCTGAATTCAAAACCAGGTACATTTTTTGCCTCTAATAATTTTCCATCGAATATTACTGCACTCCCTACACCTGTACCTATACACAAAAAAACGCTATTATCATATCCAGCTAATGCTCCATATTTTTGTTCAGCAAGCGCAGCACATTTACCATCATTTTTCATTTTTATATTTATAGTATATCCTGCTTTTATCAAATTGTTTTGTAAAATTGCTACTAAATCATAATTTTCTATTCCTAAATTTACTGCTCTTACAATTTTAGTTCCTGTTACTGTTCCAGGCACAGCAATTCCTATTTCATTAATGTAATATGCTTGCAACATTTTAATTACATTTTCAGTTATATATTCTTCTATTTTTTTCTCAATATTAGATTTATCTTTTATAAATTTTTCTTCTTTTAATATGATAGTACCATTACTATTAACCAATCCTATTCCAATATGACTTCCACCAATATCTATTCCTATTTTCATTTGTATCATCCTTTCCATTTTTTATCTAATTATTGATAAAATCTGCATCATAATTATAACAAATATATTGTTAACTATTATAAAGTATCCTACTGGAATATTGTCTAATCTTACCTTTTTATTTCCATTTGTCTTTTGTTTTATTGTTGCAATTAAAAGAGTTATCAATATTTCTAAAGTTGTTAAAATTAAAGTATATGTAAATGATTCTATTCCACAAAATTGAAGCATTATACAAAATAGCATTAATATTCCTATTGTATAACTATTTTTTGCATATCTTTTTGTTATAAATGTATCAACAGCTATTAAAATTATGTATATTCCTAAATATATTATTCCATATTTTATACTTTCAGGTTTTATTATATAATTACTTATTATATATAATATTGCTAGTCCAATTCCTGCCATTGTAGTTCTTTTTTCTATTTTAATTTGCTTCTGATCTATTCTAGCAATTACACTTAATATTACTATATAAAAAATAGCGAATATAACAGATATTATTGTTGTTACATTAATCATTTTTCAAATTTTCTCCTTCGTTTTGCACATTTGTATTTGTGCTTGTATTTGTATTTTCATTAACATTTGTATTATTAGTTGGTTTTTGATATACCATTGCAAATATTACACCTGCTATTATTACTGTAATTACGATTGTAAGTAATAAATTTAATGTGGTCATCCCATCTTCTTTTTTCATTTTTTTATTCCTTTCAACAAATATAAATAACTAATTATATTTTATATATTTTGACAAAAATGTCAAGATTTTTTTATAAATTTCCAGTAAAAAGGAGTCAAGATTTTCTTGGCTCCATACTTAATTATTCTTTTTTCATTTTAGGCTTAGAAATTAATGATGCAATATATCCGAAGAATATTGCTGCTGCAATCCCTCCTGCTGATGCAGTAATACCACCTGTGAATGCTCCAATTATTCCAGATTCTTTAACACCTTTTATTGCGCCTTTTGCAAGATTATATCCAAAACCAGTTAATGGTACTGTTGCACCGGCACCAGCAAAATCAACAAGATATTGATAAATTCCAAGTCCTCCCAAAATAGCACCTGTTGTAACAAAAGCTACTAATATTCTAGCTGGTGTTAGTTTTGTTTTATCTATTAAAATTTGTCCAACAACACAGATTAGTCCTCCTACTACAAAACATTTAAACAGTCCTATCCATGAAATACTCTGTAACCAATCCATAAACCTTCCTCCTACATTTCAATACTAATTGCATGTGCAATTCCAGGAATACTTTCACCTTGTTGAGATGATGTTGAGTTCATTAATGCACCTGTTGCAATTAATAATATTCTATTGATTTTTTTATCTTTTAACTGTTTAAAGAAATACCCTGAAAATACAGAAGCACAGCAGCCACAGCCGCTTCCACCTGAGTGTGTATCTTGTTTTTCCTTATCAAAAATCATTACACCACAATCATTATAGTTTGATTTAATATTATATCCTTTATCAAGTGCAAGTTCTGTTAAAATATCTTTTCCTATATATCCTAAATCTCCTGTTATAATTGTGTCATAATATGATGGAGCTCTTCCTGTATCTTTAAAGTGACATATTAATGTATCAAGTGCAGCAGGTGCCATTGCAGCTCCCATATTATTAGCATCTTTTATTCCCATATCAACTATTTTTCCAGAAGTTATATGTGTGATAAATGGTCCTTCACCAGTTTGTGATAGAATTGCTGCCCCTGCACCCGTAACAGTCCACTGAGAAGTTGGTGGTCTTTGATTTCCTAATTCTAATGGAAACCTAAATTGTTTTTCTGCACTACAAAAATGACTTGATGCAGCACATAAGACATGTTTAGCACATGCTTCTGTTACAATTGCCCCTAAACTTAGTCCCTCAACAAAAGTTGAACATGCTCCGAATATTCCTAAAAATGGTATGTTTAATTCTCTTAATCCAAAACTTGAAGAGATACACTGATTTAGCAAATCTCCTGCAAAGCAATATTCAATTTCACTTGAAGCTATTCCAGACTTTGAAATTACAGAATTTACAGTTTCTTTTATTATTTTGCTTTCTGATTTTTCCCAAGTTTTTTCTCCCCAAAATTCATCTTCTAAGCATTTATCAAAATATTTTGCTAATGGTCCATCTGCTTCTTTAGGCCCAACTATTGAGGCTACTTCTTTAATTACTGGTGGTTTATCAAATTTTATTGTTTGTTTTCCCAATTTTTGCATAAATTTCTTCCTTTCTTAATTAAACTAATGTAATTGCTTGAGTATTAAAAATTAAATAAACAAGCCCTACAATAATGGAAGCTGAAATACCAAATACAAGTACAGGACCTGCAACAGTAAACATTTTTCCTCCAACTCCCATTATATATCCTTCTGATTTATATTCCATAGCTGGGGAAACAATAGAATTTGCAAAACCTGTAATAGGTATTAATGAACCTGCCCCTGCAAATTTTCCAATTTTATTAAATATGTTTAATCCGGTTAAAAATGCACTAATTGCAATTAATATAATAGAAACTATAGTTCCTGAACTCTCTTGTGACAATCCTCTATATTTACATACATCCATAATTATTTGCCCTATTGAACAAATCAATCCTCCTACCCAAAAAGCATTAAAGCAATCTTTTAATATTGGTGAATTTGGCGATTTTTTATTAACATAGTCTTGATAATCTTTTTGTGAATTTAATGGTTTCATATTGACCTCCTTTTTCTGTAGACAGTATTTCCAAAATAAAGAAACTTATACACTAGAATAAAAACAGTCTTTGTTTAGTATGTTCGAAGAACTGAAAAAGAGCCTACTAAACAGTAAGCTCTTATAAAAACTATTTATATTGTTTATCTATTTCTTTTAAAATTACATCATGTGCACTACCTTCTTGAATACTTACATTTGAAACTAATGTTAATCTTGCTTTTTCATGTAATTCTGGAATTGTAATTGCACCACAGTTACACATTGTAGATTTTATTTTTGCAACAGTTATGTCTAAATTATCTTTTAATGAACCTGCATATGGAATATAAGAGTCTACTCCTTCTTCAAATGAAAGTTTTTTTGCTCCTCCCATATCATATCTTTGCCAGTTTCTTGCTCTATTTGAACCCTCTCCCCAATATTCTTTTACATAGTTATTATTTATTTTTACTACTCTTGTAGGGCTTTCATCAAAACGTGCAAAGTAACGTCCCATCATTACAAAATCAGCTCCAAGAGCTAGTGCTATTGTTATGTGATGGTCATGTACTATTCCACCATCTGAACATATTGGAATATATACTCCTGTTTCTTCAAAATATTCATCTCTTGCTTGTACTACATCTATTAGGCTACTAGCTTGTCCTCTACCAATTCCTTTTGTTTCTCTTGTAATGCATATTGATCCTCCTCCAACACCAACTTTTATAAAGTCTGCACCTGCCTCTGCTAAATATCTGAATCCTTCTTTATCAACTACATTTCCTGCTCCAATTTTTACATTATCACCATATTTTTTTCTAATATATTGAATTGTATTTTTTTGCCATACTGAATATCCGTCTGATGAATCTATACAAAGAATATCAACACCTGCGTCTACTAATGCTGGTACTCTTTCTTCATAATCTCTAGTATTTATTCCTGCTCCAACTATATATCTTTTATTTTCATCTAATAATGAATTTGGATTGTGCTTTCTTTCTTCATAGTCTTTTCTAAATACTAAAAATTTTAGATTTCCTTCTTTTGTTAATATTGGCAGACATTCTTTCTTTTTCTCCCAAATGATATCATTTGCTTCTGATAAGCTTAAACCTTCTTCTGCCCAAATTGCTCTTTCTTTTGGTGTCATAAAATTGTCTATTGGTGCGTTTAAGTCATCTCTTGAAATTCTATAATCTTTATCTGTTACTAGTCCTAAAAATTTGCCATTTGCAGTACCATCTTCTGTAATCATAACTGTTGAATGTCCTGTTTTTTCAACTAATTCTATTACTTTTCTTAATATTGTTCCACTTTTTACGTTTGAATCACTAACTACAAATCCTGCTTTGTGTTTTTTTACATGTCTAACCATTTCAGCTTGTGATTCTATTGATTGTGCACCATATATAAAAGCTATTCCACCTTCACGTGCTAATGCAATTCCCATTTCTTCCCCTGATACTGACTGCATTATTGCAGACACCATTGGAACATTTGCACAATATTTTGGTTCTTCGCCTTTTCTATATTTTACTATTGGTGTTTTTAATGATACATTTGATGGTATACACCTTTCATCTGTTAAATTTGGTATTAATAAAAATTCATTAAATGTTCTTGAAACATCTTCAAATATCTTTGCCATATTACTCTCCTTTTTTTGTTTTATTTATAATATCATATATATGATACCAACTATAAGCTGTAATAATATTTTCGCCTTGTACATTTTTATTATATTGGCAATCAAATTTAATTACTTTAATCTTAGTAGATATATCCTTTATGTTATTCGGACTATCTTCAATCATTATTTCTACATTGTTTTCTATACATATTTGCAATTTTTCTTCGTCTTTTGCAAATATTAACTTATCATATTCAATTTCATGTTTGTTTAGCCATTCTTTTGTTAGTTGTTGCATCTTACCATAATATTCTTCTGGCATGCCACTTTCATCTCTTGCTGTTATTATATATATTTTATTTTCTTCTTTTCTTAATTTTTGAAGTATTTCCTTTGCATATTTTCTCAAATTAGCTTCTTTTACATATGGTACTAAGTATTTATTCCAAAATTTATCTACTTGTTCTTGATTCCAGCCAAAGCTATCTGATTCATAATACTGAGTAGAATCAACTTTTATAGGTATTTGCTCTTCTACACACATTTTGGTCGCATAATCTGTAATTTCTCTTTCCATATCTGTTAATACTCCATCTATGTCTATTCCTATATTCAATTTTCTTTCCTCCAATTGTAACTTACCTATTATATTATATAAAAGCTTATATTAAAAACGCATAAGGAGACCTCACTTTGAAATTATAAAATTCAAAATGAGACCTCCCTTTTATATATTTATGCTTTTTTTGCTATTTCAGCTATTTCTGTAAATGCTTTTGGGTCATTTACAGCAACTTCTGCTAACATTTTTCTGTTGATTGATACATTAGCTTTCTTTAATCCTGCGATTAATTTGCTATATGTTGTTCCATTCATTCTTGCAGCAGCATTTATTCTTGCTATCCACAATTTTCTGAAATCACTCTTTTTATCTTTTCTTCCAACATATGCATATGCTAATGATTTTAATACTGCTTGATTAGCATTTCTAAATCTATAATGTTTTGCTCCATAATATCCTTTTGCTTGTTTTAAAACTTTTTTATGTCTTGCTCTTGTTGTCATTGCTGATTTTACTCTTGCCATTTCTTTTCCCTCCTAAACTATTTTTAGTTACCATATGGTAATAATTTTTTTATAGTATTTTCACATGTCTTATCTGCATAAGCTCCTGGGCGTCTGCTTGATAATTTTTGTCTTTTTGTTTTATTTGCTAATAAATGTCTTCTATTAGCCGTTGTTCTTTTTACTTTTCCTGTTGCTGTCAAAGAATATCTTTTCTTTGCAGCTTTATTTGTTTTTAATTTTGGCATAGCTTTTCGCTCCTTTCAATTGTTTGTTTTATTATATTTTAAGCCTATTTAATTGGCTTTTTTAGCTAGTATAATGAACATATTCTTTCCTTCTAGTTTTGGTTTTTTTTCTACTACTGAAACATCTTCTAGATTTTTTATGAACTGGTTTAAAACTTCTTCTCCCATTTTTGTGTTGTTTAATTCTCTACCTCTAAATCTTACTGTTATTTTTACTTTGTTTCCATCTTCTAGAAATTTTCTTGCATTTTTAGCTTTAAAACTAAAGTCATGTTCTTCTATATTTGGGGTTATTCTTAATTCCTTTGTTTCTTGAACTCTTTGCTTTTTCTTAGCTTCTTTTTCTTTTTTGGCTTGTTCGAATTTGTATTTTCCATAATTCATAATTTTGCACACTGGCACTTGTGAATTTGGTGATACTAATACCAAATCTAATTTTTTTTCTGTAGCTAATTCTAAAGCTCTTGCTAATGGAACTATTCCTAATTTTTCTCCATTTTCACTTATTAATTGTACGTCTTTTGCTCGTATTTGACCATTTATAGGTAATTCTTGTTTTATATAAAACACCTCCTGATTTTTTTAAATGGTAATCTTTTATAAATAAAAAAAATTGACCTTGTTACAAGTCAATTCCACATAAATATAGATTTTATAATTTTTTATATATAAATCTAATTTCTAACCTTTTTCCTAAAGATAAGGTGAGAAGTGGATAACTTCTTCTTGTAACGACTATTATTATACACTTTTCATATATATTTGTCAATACTTTTAGAATTTTTTTTCTTTTTTTATAAATTCCCTTGAATTTATTTTGTTTTTAGTATAGTATATAGAAAATAATGTCTACATACATAGGAGGATAAAAAATGCCATCAAAAACAAAAGAAATAAATAAGAAAAATAATAAAAAAGAAGTTATAAAAAAATTGCCTACTACTTCTGCTAAAAAGAATATCGCTGATAAAACTAAAACAAAAAAGGTTACTACAAAAAAAGCTAATTCGAAAATCAAGCAAACTTCAATTAAAAGTAAAAAAATAAACAAACAAACAAAGAAAGTAAAAAAGCCTATTAAAATTGTAGAATCTTATGATTTGCCTTATAGATATAATGAAACAATAGTAAAAATACTTTATCAAACACCTGATACTCTATTTGTTTATTGGGATATTGCAGATTCAGATAGAGAAAACTATATAAAACAATATGGAGAAAACTTCTTTAATATAACAAGACCTGTGCTAATAATACATAATGATACTATGAATTATAGTTTTGAAGTTCCTATAAATGATTTTGCAAATAGTTGGTATCTTCATATCAATGATAGCAAATGTGATTATAGAGTTGAACTTGGCAGACGTCCTAACTATTACAATGAAGGAGTAACAAAAGAAATTAAAGAAAATATCCCTACTGATTATATATATGTATCAATATCAAATGAAATTGAATCACCAAATGATCATGTATTATTTAACACTAATGAAAATAATACAATCAGAATAAGAAATGTAAAAAATTATAATGAAAAATCGATTTCTTTATATGAAATTATAAAACATTTACCTGCAATGAAAAAGGTTCAAAATATACCTTATATTAGTGAAGACTTACTAAAAGGTATATATTCTGAAATATATCACACAAAAGATATATCTGTATTTGATAAAGTTAAAAACAATCCATCTTCTGGTGGAAATCCATCATCAGGTAGTATGTCATCAAGATTTATTTAAAACAAATTGTCGTAGGCTACTTACCTACGGCTTTTAATTATAAAATTTAAAAGGAGAAAAAAATGCAAAAAAAAGGTTATGTAAGTTTTGTATTACATGCACATCTTCCATTTATACATCATCCTGAAAGTGATGATTATTTAGAAGAGTCATGGTTATATGAAGCAATTTCAGAAACATATATACCACTATTACAAAGTTATCAAAAATTAGTAGATGAAGGTGTTAATTTTAGAATTACTATGTCTATAACCCCTACTCTACTTTCTATGTTTGATAATAGATTATTACAGCAAAAATATATTCATTATTTAGAAAAACTAATCGAACTTTCAGAAAAAGAAATTGAACGTACAAAAGATAATGAAAGAGTAAATAGGCTTTCTCATTATTATTATGATAGATATTCAAACGATTTACATCTTTTTAGAGATGTATGGAAATGCAATATTATTGAACAATTTAAGCATTTTCAAGATATTGGTGTACTAGAAATTATTACATGTGGTGCTACTCATGGCTACTTTCCTATTTTATATGTTAATGAAGAATCTATTAAAGCTCAAATTGCTGTTGGAGTTCAAACATATGAAAGATTTTTCGGAAGAAAACCTCGTGGTATTTGGTTACCTGAATGTGGCTATGTTCCAGAAGCTGATAAATATCTTAAAGAATTTGGAATTGAATATGCAATTGTAGAATCTCACGGCGTTTTATATGCTGACCCTACCCCAATTTACGGTACATATGCCCCTATAGTTTCACCTGGTGGTCTAGTATGTTTTGGACGTGACATGACTTCTTCTCAACAAGTATGGAGTTCAATTGATGGATATCCTGGCGATTACAATTACAGAGAATTTTATAGAGACATCGGTTATGAGGCTGATTATGATTATATCAAGCCTTACATTGCTCACAATGGAGTTCGTGTTCACACAGGGATAAAATATCATAGAATTACTGGAAAAACAGAGCAAAAAGATTATTATGATGTTCAATGGGCTCATGATTCTGCTGAAAGACAAGCAGGTCATTTTATGAATTCTCGTACTGAGCAAATTGCTAATGTTGCAGATTATATGGATAAACCACCTATTATCTTATGTCCTTATGATGCTGAATTATATGGACATTGGTGGTATGAAGGTCCTTATTGGTTATATATCTTATTTAAGAAGATTTATTATGATGAGTGTAATTTTGAATTAATTACTCCTTCTGAATATATTGATAAATACCCAGAAACTCAAGTTTGCTCTCCTTGTCGTTCAAGTTGGGGGGCTAATGGTTATAGTGGTGTGTGGCTTAACCCTACTAATGATTATGTTCATCGTCACTTACATAAAGCTGCAGATAGAATGATAGATCTCGCAACTTCTTATCCTAATATGGAAGATGGTATTATCAAAGATGCTCTAAATCAAGCTGCTCGTGAATTATTATTAGCTCAAACCAGTTGTTGGCTATTTATCATTACTAATGGCACTATGGTTGATTATGCAAAAAAACGTATTAAAAATCATATTGGTCGTTTTACTAAATTGTATTATGAAATCAAAGCTAATAAAGTTGATGAAGTTTTCTTAAATGATATTCAGACTAAAGATTGTATCTTCCCTGATATTGATTATAATATTTATCATAAGTTATAAAAAATAAACGAAAATTATTTCTGAAATAATTTTCGTTTATTTTTTATTTTATATATTTTTTGTGATTATAAACAAGTTTCATTTTTTTATTTTTAGAATATTATATTCTAATCTTGTATAGAAAAAATTTTTAAGTAAATACTATACAAAACAGAAAAAAGGAGCAATCTATGAATTCATTATGTATAAAAACTAATAATGAAGATATATTAAAATATCTACAAAATGAATTTTCAAGTTTCAACATGCTAAATACATTTTATTCTCAAAAAGAATTTAAATATTATAAAAACATCATTATTCATTATACTGGAATTGACGAAGAACTCTTTTATACAAAATTAGCAACAATCTTGTCTTATCTAGTAGTCGATTATTTCGAAATAAATATATTGAAAACCATCCTAAATACAAACTACTTTTATTTTGAAAATTTTGAATTAAAAAAAATATTAAATCTGTGTGAAGAAAATCTTTGTGATTCAAGTGAATACTCCTTCCAAAATAGACAACTTCTTTTATTTGATATTTTTTATGAATATATATCAACTCATAATTCTATTATCCTTACAGGCTTTATAAATTTTAGATTAGGTAATTATAGAAATTTGCTTGGAGAAATAGTGGATTTTTCAGTTAATGAATTTATTATAGAAAGAGAATATTTAGAATTTGTGTCTCTTTTAAGGCTTTATGTTCATTCTCAATCAACTTCTAATAGAATCATTCATGCAATATCATTAAAAAACGAAATTATTTTATTAGATGAAAATATGGAAAAAATAAAAATAGACAAAAACCTTCAAAAAGCAAAATATTTATCTGATGTTTCATTTTCTAATAATGATTTTGTTCTAAATACTTTATTAAATTTATTACCAAAAAATATTTATATCCATTTAGTTTCTCCTTCAAGTAATGTTGATTTTATTAATACTTTACAACTTATATTTGAAGGTCATATTACAATTTGCCATGATTGTAATATTTGTAATATTTGTAATCTTTATAAAAAAATTTATAATAAAAATCTCAAGCATTAGTTTTATTCTAATCTTGAGATTTTTTTGCATCCTTTATATATTTACTTTTTCTTTTATTTTATCATTTTCTGAATCTTCTTTAATCCAGTTCTTTCCATCTACTATTCTAGTAACTACCATTGATGAAACTGTATCACCCACAACATTTAACATTGTTGCTGGTGCATCTATTATTGTTGCAATCATTGTAAGTATTGGTAATGATGCAACTGGGAATCCCATCATTGTTACTATTAACATTTCTGAAATTGTTCCACCACCTATTGGAACACCTGTTATTAATAAGTTTGCTATTATTGCTACCCCTAGTACTTGTAAAACCCCTGCTGGTGTATTTATTACTGTTCCAAATAAACACACTAAAAACATAATTTTAAATACTGAACCTATCATTGAACCATCTTTATGGAAGCTTGTTCCCATTGGAATTGTTGTTTCTGCTATATCATCTGGTACTCCCATCTTTTTTGCACATTCAACATTTATAGGAATGCATGCCGCACTTGAACATGTTGCAAGTGCTGTTAATGTTGATGGTACTGCATTTTTCCAGAATAATTTTATTCCTTTTTTTCCTCCTGCTATAAATGCATATATTGTATAAAATATGAAATAAAATGCTAATGCAACAATTGTATATATAACAAATGTTTTTAAATATCCTACAGCTATTGAAGTTCCAAATGTTCCTATCAATGCTGCAAAATAACATGCTAAACCTATTGGCGCATAATACTATCAAAAGATCTAATACTTTTTTTCCTTTTTCTTCTGACATTCTTATTGCTATTCCACAAATTATTGATGCTACTAATATTGCTATTATATTATCTTTTGATAGCAATTTGCTAAAATCATTTACAGTTAGCAATTGAACTGTTCTGTCTGCAATTGTTACTTCTTCTTCATCACTTTCTTCTGCAGAGCCCGTTTCTTCTAACGAAGTTTTTATTTTTTCTCCGTCTTCTGGATTAACTAATTTTATAAAATATGTACTAGCAAACCCTACTAGTACTGCAATTAATGATGTTACTGCAAATACTACTATGATTGTAATCATAATTTTTCCAAGTCTTTTTGGATTTTCCATTTTGGCAATAGATGTTGTTATTGTTAAAAATACAAGTGGTACAATAACAACTAATAATAGATTTAAAAATATGTCCCCTAAAGGTTGCAATATAGTTGCTTTTTCTTGGAATATAATTCCTACGATTGCTCCAACGATAATAGCAACTAAAAGAATTATCGTTGTTTTGTAATTTGATAAAAATTTTTTCATAATACTACCTCATTTCGATAAAGGCAACTGAAAATATAATTATATCTTCAGGATTTGTGACTATTATATATAATATTATTCATTTTGGCAATAGTTTATGAAATTTTTATTGACTTTTTTTTATAACTTTGATATTATAATTTAAGAATTTTAGGAAAAAAATACACATTATATAGGAGGTATCTACAAATGTCAAAATCTTTGAAATTTTTTATTGTATTATTTTTAGCATTTCTTGCTATAATGAGTTATTCTTCTAATACATTTGCAGCAGTAAATATGAATTCATCTGCTCTTAATAGTAATACATCAAGCTCAAGCAATACTTCGTCTACAAATACTAGTAATACAAACTCTTCTAAAACAAATTCTTCAACTTTATCTTCAACAGTTACAACTTCTGATTTTGATTTAGAATTAACTAATATTTTATGTATTGCATTAGTAGTTGTTGGTATTTTACTTATTTTACTAGGTATAGCAATTTTAATTAGATTAAAAAGATAAATTTAAGTGGACATTTTATAGTGTCCACTTTTTTGTATTATTATTTTATTTGCAAAATCTATGTTTTCCAATTGTTACTGTAAGTGGTCTTGACCAAATCCACTTATTTGTTGCAGTACTTGGATTAAAATAATAGATTGCACCATAAGACGGATCCCAACCATTTAATGCATCTTGTGCTGCTTTTTTAGCTGTACTATCAGGATTTAAATTAATTTGTCCATCTGAAACCGCATCAAATGCACCACTTTGGTAAATTACTCCAGATATTGTATTAGGAAATTTACTACTTTTTACTCTATTCATAATTACAGCTCCCACTGCAACTTGTCCTGTATATGGCTCTCCTCTTGCTTCTCCATAAATTGCTCTTGCTAATAAATTAACATTTGATGAATTATTGGTAGATGAACCACCAGAAGATGAATTACTTGTTATTCCCATCGCAGCAAGTGTTTTTGTTCCTGCAATTCCATCAACAGTAAGTCCATTTTTTTGTTGAAATTTTTTTACTGCTGAAACAGTTAAACTTCCATATATTCCATCAACATTTCCAGTATAATATCCCCATCTTTTTAATTTATCTTGAATTGTTCTAACTTCACTTCCCCTTGAACCATATTTAGATAATGACAATACCTGATTATTTTGCATTGCTAATATTGTTATAATCAAAACTACCATCACAGTTATTATTGAAAATCTAATTATTTTCTTTTTCATCTTACCACCCTTTGCATAAAATTTATATTATTTTATACAAATTGGAATTTTTTATACAATAAGCTTTAATTAAGTTAAAAATTTATAATTTACTTATAGCATCACGTGCCATTTCATCACATCTATTGTTAAATTCATTATCTGCATGCCCTTTTACTTTTATGAATTCCACTTTATGTTTTTGTGTTAAATTATATAGTTCTTGCCAAAGTTCTTTATTTTTTACAGCTGTCCCGTTGGCTGTTTTCCAGCCATTTTTCATCCAGTTGTATATCCAACCTTGTTTAAATGCATTAACTGTATATGCACTGTCACTATATATCTGAACTTCGCCTTTTTCAATTTTTAAGCATTTTAGAGCTTCTATAACTGCTGTAACTTCCATTATATTATTTGTTGTCTGTTTATTTCCTCCTGATATCTCTTTTTTTTGACCTTTATACATCAATATTGCTCCCCAACCTCCTGGTCCTGGGTTTCCTGAGCAAGCCCCATCTGTGTATATTATAATTTTATCTGACATTATTTTTCCTCCATTTTTATTTTTTTATAATTATCTCTTTGTTTTTATATTTATTTGTGATAGAATTATACCAATAATTTCAGAATTTTTCAATATATTTAGGAGGTTTTTATGAGCAACGTTTTAGGGATTATCTCAGAATATAATCCATTCCACAATGGTCATCTTCACCATTTAATTGAATCCAAAAAATTAACAAATTCAGACTACTCAATTGTTGTAATGTCTGGTAACTTTACACAGAGGGGCGAAGTTTCTATTATTGATAAATGGTCACGAGCTCAAATGGCTATTGAAAGTGGAGTAGACTTAGTTATTGAGCTTCCAACTATTTATGCAATCTCAAGCGCTGAAAACTTTGCTTCTGGCGCTATTAAAATTCTAAATTCTCTTGAAATAGTTAATTTTGTATCTTTTGGAAGTGAGTGTAATAATATTTCTACTTTGCAGGAAGTTACAGATGTTTTAACTAATGAACCTCCTGAATATAAAACCTTGTTAACTCATGAGCTTTCAAGTGGTGTTTCTTTTCCTAAAGCAAGAGAAAGAGCTTTAATGATGTATTTAAATAATGTTTGTAAATTTGCAAATGTACTTTCTTCTCCTAATAATATTTTAGGAATAGAATATTTAAAAGCTTTAAAACGTCAAAACAGTCCAATAATACCTGTTACAATAAAACGTGAAGGAGCTGCATATAATGATGACGAAATACCTGTTTCATCTAGATTTGCAAGTGCTACATCTATTCGAAAACTTTGTTGTTCTCATGATATAGATATATTGCAAAAATTTTTACCGGAATCATCATTTTATATTTTAGAGGATTGCATTAAAAATGGTCATATTGTAAAGGATTTATCTGAATTTGATAAACTTATTATATACACTTTGAGAAAAATGTCAGTAGAAGAAATTGCTAATTTACCTGATGTTTCTGAAGGTCTTGAATTTGCAATTAAGTCTGCTGCAAATCAATGTAATAGTATTGTAGAATTATTATCAATTATAAATACCAAAAGATATACAAGAACAAGACTTCAAAGAATTCTTTTATATGCAATTTTAGGTATTACCAAAAAAGATATGCAACTTTCTAAGTCTACAAAACCCTATATTAGAATTTTGGGTTTCAATGATAATGGACGCGAACTTATTAGTGAAATTTCTAGACATAATAGAAAATTAACTATGATTTCTTCTGTCAAAAAATTTATGGATAGTAATTCTAACAAAAATATGAAGACCTTACTTGAAAAAGATATTTGGGCAACTAATGTTTATACCCTTTGTTATGACTATGATTCAATTGGAAATTTGGATTATACTCATAAATTAATAACCCCATAAAAAATACCAGCTTATCTTTGGCTGGTATTTTTTATTTTATATCTTCACTTATTTTTTTATATCTTATTAATACAATTATACTTAATACTGATATTGCACTTACGAAAATTATTATTTTTTTGATTCCTGCCTTTGGTAATTCATTTGGAGCAACTGTATTGTCAATTACCTCATCATTATCGTCTATTTGTGCTTCTTCTACTTTTATATTATCTAAATAAATTTCTGCTTGTGTTTTAGAATCTAATTGCATTGCTTTAGAAGTAACTTCTGACTCTTTCCCATCTTGACTTGCAATTTCTTTTATATACAAATATAAATTTTGTGCAATAGAAATCTCATCTAGATTTTTAATGTTTTGTGTATTTATTTCAAATTGTAATTTATCATCTTCAATTTGTTTTCCTTCTATTTTTACCCAATTTTCTATATTCTTTTCATTATTATTGGCAGAAATATAATAATAATATTCTAAATTATTTGCTTGAGATTTTTGAGTAATTCCGTCAACTGTTAAGTTCAATATTAAATACTCATGGTTATTCTTATCTGTAAAAGTATAATATTTAACATTGTTTATATTGCATTTCATATTGTCAAAATTTGAATTTTTTATACTTTCTCCATTTTCTTGGTTATCAGGTTTTTTATCTGGAATCTCTTCTGATTTTTTTGTTATTGTAAACGCTTTTATTGTTCCATCTCCATTTGGTAGATTTGAACTAACTTGCGATAACTTTCCTAAGTCGTACCATTTACAATTATCCATATCATTGCCTGATGCTAAAAAACATTTTCCACTTTCAACTTTTACAGAATCAAATGTAGGAACTCCATCAACCTTAGATTCTAATTCAAAATTTATTTTATTTCTTGTTCCTTGAACTTCTATTATTACTGCAAAACTATTCGCATTTATTTTTAAAGGCTCTGCAAATTCTAATGTATGATATCCCGCTTCTACAGTCTTTATTTCTCCTGTTTTTAGTTCTATCAATTGCATATCTTTTTTATCTTTTTCTGTTCCATTTGGATTTACATATACTTTGCATATATACGTTTCTGGCGCATATAAAGCTACTTGAGTTAAATATTCATCAGCAGTAGTTTTTTTATTAAAAACATTGCATAACATTATTTTTGAATTATTAAATTCCACATATGTTGCTGGAAAATATTCATCATATTGATATATATTTTCATATTCTTTTTTGTCTGTTGCTTTTACAATTCCACAAATAATCTTAGATATATTGCAATCTTCATATGAAACATACATATATTCCCTTATATTTCCCCATGAATTTTTAACAATCCAGGCTCCATTCTTTGATGGTCTTGCACTTTCTAAAAAGTTTTCAACACTATAATTGTCATCCCAACCAACAATTGAAACAGCATGGTCTGCAATATGTGATATCGAACTATTACAGTACTTCGCTTCTGTATCATTATTGTAACAACTTTCTTCGCTTAAAGTTGAATTTCCATGTATTGAGGCAAATACAGAGCCATTTTCTTGAATATGTTTCTTTATTTTGTTCATTATTTTTGCCTTTTCAGTGTCATCTTGAGTATTATAATCAGGAAAATCTATTGTATCATATATTTGGCTTGAAATTGTTTGATTTTTTATTTGATCTATTTCTATTAGATCCTCATTATTTTCAAATGGCATTTCTGATTCTGGAATAGCACCACTTCCATTTGTTAGATATGATTCTGCTATATACCATTGCCCACCTTCTCCAACAGTTCTATTATAACCACCTTCATTTGTTTCATTATTTTTAAATATTTTACTTGTAGCATATTCCATATGCCTTTCTGAAAAATCATATGTTTTTGATTTTGTACCTTGCCTATAATCAGATAAAGCTAAATTTGTTTCTAATGATGTTAATGCCGCAAACGTCCAACACGAATTCGTTTGCTGTTGATCTTTTGTTAATAAATTTTCTGGTATTATATTTTTTAAATTATATTTTGAATTACTTTTAGCTCCTAATAATCTTACTTTATAAAATACATTTCTCGTATTAAAATCTGTAACAATTACATCATACATTCTTGGCTGTATTGTTTTATTTTTTTCTTCATCAGATAGTTTTAACCATCTTTTAAAATCTTCTGAATATTCTACTTTCCTAATTTCATCATTATTACTTTTTGCAAAAACTTTTGGTGCTATTAGAAAAGAAATTAATATCATTAGTATAATACTTATTTTCTTTAGTTTTTTCATATCTTCCCCTTTTTAATTTTATTATATATTTATTATTTGTTTTTGTAAATAGCAGTTATTACAAAAAGAGAATTTCTTTCGAAATTCTCTTTTAATTATTAATTGGCCCAATATGTTACATCAACATCTGTACTTCTTTCAACTTTAGTTAAGTCAATATAGTATCCTTTT
>MNRR01000023.1:0-9645 GCA_001916055.1 Clostridium sp. 28_12 | reverse complement strand
TGAATCTTTCTTTAAGTAACCTGCATTTTGTGCAGCACTTATTGAACTATAAGTCTTTTCACCAACTTTTAATTCAAATTCTTTGCTTGTATTAATATTTCCAAGTTCAACTCTTCTTGCTTTAGATTCTTCTACTGTTATTGCTCTATTTTCTTCATTCTCTGTTGAAGAATCTATAGATGTATTTAAGAAATCTGTTAAGTCGCTTTCTGTTATTTCTCCTGTTTTACTTCCATCTGCATAACTATATGCACCTGGTGCTGTTTTTCCATTGTTTGTAATTAAATTATATAGTGCTTTTTGTTGCCAATTATTGTTATTGCATGCATTTACATTCTCTTCAGTTGGATCTAACATTGCTACTGCTTCGTTTCCACTTAAACCAATTCCTATTGTAAATGCTTTAGCTGTTTTATCAGTGTTTTTATAATATTTATTTGTTATTTGGTCTTTATAATATTTAGCTGTTCTTAATGTCCAATAATAGTAATTCTCGTCTGTTTCATTTGTATATCCATGTCCATTAACCTTTCCAGTTGCAGTTTCACTAGCATAATAATATGTTGGTTCCCCATCTGTAACTAAGATTAATAATGGTGTACGAGTTATAGTCTTTGTTGTTCCATCTTTTAATGTAACTGTTGCTGTTGTTGTATTCTGAGCACTTGTAAGCATCTCTGCACCTAATTTTATACCTGATTGTGTATTAGTTCCCCCTGTTACTTCTCTTGATGTTTTATTTCCAACATTAGATTTTATTGTTTGGCTACTATCATGTCTCCTATCACCTGCTGAATATTCTCTTGTTAAATAGTCTATACCTTGAGCATAATTTTCTAATGGAATAATTGTTGATGCATCTCCACTAAATCCAACTACACCTACTCTACTGTCTTTATTTTTACTCATTATAGTTTTGATAGAACTATTTACAGCATTTACCATAGCTTTAGCTCTACTTTCTTCTTGTGAATTTGTATTTTTTAATCCATATGTCATACTTCCAGAAGTATCTAGTACAAATACTACATCCATTGGTGTTGATACTGTATCTGTTGAAGATGTAATACTTTTTACTGTTATGCTTCCTCTTTGACCAATTTCAATATCTTCTAATTTTATTGTTGAGTCTGAGCTTACTTTATCTGTAAAAGCTGTATTAGTAATTTCTGTTAATGATGAAATCTTTCTGATTACACCATCTATGTGATATCCATCAGATTCATTCTTTATTACATACCATACTACAACTTCATCATCAGCTAATGTTGTTCCATTTGTTTTTAATGCATCGACTAATTGAGTTCTTGTTATTCCTTTTGCAACCATGTCTGTTATTATATTATTATTTTTTATCAAATAATATAGATCATCATTCTTTAAGTTTGCATTAGTATCATAGTGTAAATCTGAGCTATTTAAGTAAACTGTTCCTAGTTCTCCTGTATATAGTGATGCATCATATCCAGTTCCACTACCTTCATATGGTACTTTTCCATCTTTTCTTACAAATAGTTTTGCAGTATATGCTGTTGTTCCATCAATTGTCTTGTTGCATATATCTTTATATTCTGCTTCTGCTACAACTGTTGCTTTTATTATTAATTCTCTTGTTTCCCCTGCTGCTAAGCCTTTTACTTCCCATGTTACTACTGATTGTTCTTTATCATTTTTAGTAACTGTCCAATTGTCTCCTTTGTCAGTTGTTCCACTTTCTCCATTTTTTCCATCAACTGTATTTAATGTTAATCTTAATGGAATTTCGTCTGTAACTGTTTTGGAAATCGGCTCACTTCCAGCATTTTTTAATGTAATTTTATAATATACTGTTTCGTTTGCTGCAAATGTATCTTTATTTGTAGCTGGACTTCCAATGTTGCCATTTGCATCTGCTTTATATGCTGTTTTATTTATTAATTCATTTGCTCTATTTGTTACAGTTAGACCTTCTTCTGATACCTTTTCATATCCTGTTGGTACTGTCTTTTCTGTTGCAGTATAAGATATTTCTCTTCCTTCTGCATCATATTTAGGTAAATTTTCAGTTCTTGACCATGAATCAGCTTTCTTTGTTCCTGTTACCTCATAATCTATACCATTTACTGTTAATATTATGCTATCTGGTCTTGTATTGAATGTATTATTGTTGTCTTCCCATACTTTTGTCATTGTAACATCTGTTTTTTCTGTTACTCTCTCTGGTTTAAATGTATTTGTAATTACTCCATTTTTAATTGATTTCTCATATAAATCTAATTTTGCTTGGTCTTTAGCACTCACTACAGCTTCATCTATTGTATATGTGATTTTGTTTCCATTTGCATCATATACTGGCAAGTTTCTAAATGTATATGTCCAGTTATCTTTTTCTGTCACTTCTTGTTCTGCTACTACTGTATCACCATTTTTTACTTGTAGTTTTATTGATGTTAATGTATTTGCTTTTGCAGCATCACTATCCATGTTTTCCCATGCTTTTGTTGCTGTTACTTGAGTATTTGGATTTTTTACAACTTTATTATCATTATCATCATCATGTGTTCCATCTTTAGCTGTTGCAGTTGCCACATTGTTTATTGTTCCTTCAGTTTTTACATCTTCTGCTGTTACTGTGTAATAAACTTTTATTTCAACATACTTACCTGGCTCTAATGATTCTATTGTATATACAGTATTTCCTGCATTTACATCTTTATCATCATATTTTACATTTAACGAATCTGTTATTTTTATGTCTTCTAATGTTGTATTTCCTGTATTTGTTACCACTATTGTATATTCTATAACATCATCTGGTCTTACTTTTGTTGTTTCTGTTATATCTGTAAATCCTTCTGCATCTTTTGCTTTTACTGCAGTTGCATCTTTATTTACTAATATACATGGATTTTGTTCTACCTCAACATCTCTTTCTGGTGATTTATCTCCAACTGTTGCTACATTGTGGATCTTTCCACCTTTATCTATATCTTCTTGTTTTACTGTATATGTTCCTGTTACACTTGCTGATTTTCCTACTTCAATTGTATCAATCTTTGTATATCTTTAACAGCAATATCTTTTAATGTTGTATTTCCTGTATTTGTTACTGTTATTGTGTATATTATTTCTTCTCCTGCTGTTGTTACTTTTTCTTTATCAGCTGTTTTTACTGCTGTGTAACCTGGATTTTGTTCTACATTAACATCTCTTTCTGTTTCCTTATCTCCAACTGTTACAATATTTTTTATTACTCCACCTTTGTCTATATCATCTTGTGTTACTGTATATTGCGCAGAGATTACATTTGTGCCATTTATTTTAATTTCACTAATGACTTTATCAATTCCAAGCATATCATCTCTTACAGTAAGATCTTTTAATATTGTATTTCCTGTATTTGTTACTGTTATTGTGTATGTTATTTCTTCTCCTGCTGTTGTTACTTTTTCTTTATCTGCAATTTTACTTATATCATAAGAAGGTGCTTCTTCAACTGGTGTTTCAACTTTTGAATCATCACTAACTTCTTCTGATTTTTGATCTGGTTTTGTAGGAACTGATTCTCCTTTAACAAAAACTTCATTAATTATTGGTAATGGATTACCATTTTCATCAGCTTTTCCTTTTATGTCTTTTTCATAAGTTACAGTATATGTAGCAGATATTTCTTTGCTGTCTCCTGCTTTTAAATCTCCTATTTTTAAGTCCTTAGCATTAATATTGATTCCTACAAGTTTTTCATCAAGTACTACATTAGTTAAGTCTAAACTACCAGTGTTTGTTACTTTTATTTTGTACTCAATTACGTCTCCAGCTTGAACCTTCACGTCTTTTCCAAGACTTTCTTGATTTCTCTTTATGTCAGTAACTTCTTTAACTACTTTTATATCTGCTGTATCTTTTTTATCTGGATTTGTAGGAACTCCTCCAACTGTTGCAACATTTTCAATTTTTCCACTTATATCTTTTACTTCTACAATAAATGTTCTTTCAATTGACTCATTAGCCCCTAATTCAACATTCCATGAAATTTGTTTTCTATTATCAGTTGTTGTTGTTATTTTTCCATTATCTGTTACAGAACTTTCTATTAATTTTGTTCCTACTGGTACTGTATCTTCTATTGTTGTTTTTCCAGAGACATCTCCTGTATTTGTAGCTGTTATAGTATATTTTATTTTGTCTCCTAATTTTGCTACCTCTAGACCATCTTTTACTTCAACATTATTTCTTTCTATTATTTTGCTTGATTTTTTAGCATTTATAATTGATGTTTTTTCTTCATTACTTTCTTTACCGTTAACTATTGCTGCATTTGATATTGTACCTGTTGCATTTTCATTAACTTTTACTGTAAATTTAACTTCTATTGATTCTTTTGCTGGTACAGTTACAATCCATTTTAAGCCTATAACTGTATCATTTTCTAATATTGTTGTTCCTGAATTTTGTGCATCATCAATAGAAACAAAAGTTGTTTGTTCTGGAATTTTATCTGCTATTTCTATATTTTTTAACTCTTGTTCTCCATTATTTGTAACTTTTATTGTATATGTAATATTTTTATTGGCATATACTAATTTATCTTCACCTACACCAGTTGTAGCTGTTTTTTCTACTGTAAAATCTGGTGTTTGTGGTATTAATCTCTCTGCTACTGCTGAACCTGAAGCTACTACAGTTGATGGAGTCCACCAATCCCAAAAGTCTCTTGATACAAGCTTTTCTTGTTCTTCTACTCTTGTTATTGTTGTTTCTCCAACTTCATTAATATTTGTATTTGTTGTAACTCCATTTGCATTATCACTATTATTTTCTGTTACTTGATTATTTTCATTATTATCAACAACATTATTTTCACCTGTTTTATTTTCATTAGCATTTTGATCACCATTAGCTTTATTTTCATCCGAATTTTTATTTTCTTCTGTTGTCTGACTTTCTCCTATAGATTGGTTTCCATCAACAGCTTCAGTTCTACCTTTATCAGCTAAGAATATTCCTACTGATAAACCAGCGATAAACAATAAAACTATTACTATTGCTATTGCTATAATAGTCTTTTTGCTTATAGTATTTGATTTATCCGCCATTTTAATTCCCCCCTAAATTAACTATATTTCTTGCGCTTTTAATATTAATCTTTGCTTATTTCCATTTGTACATGTAATTAGTGTTACTTCCCTTACATGTTCATCTCTTGGTAGCAAGATATTCACATCATTTGGTGATGTTGTAAAAATATTATATATTGAATATTGTATTGTTTTTCCTTCCAAGTCAGATAGTTCTACTATGTCTCCTTCACTGAGCTTTTTAGTTTTTCCAAACATTGTACCACTTTTGTTATTATGCCCTGCCAATGACAAATTTCCGTAATCATTTACTTTTTCCCCCCAGTATTTGATTACAGATATCTTCATAGGTTCTTTTGCACTTTCTGGATCAATGTTTCCAATTTCTAATATTGGATATTCAATATTTATTTTTGGAATTTTTACTATTCCAATTACCTTATAGCCTTTATATTCTAATTGTTCTTTTGATTCCTCAGTAATCTCTGAAAAATCTATGTTACTAAAAGCTTCTACTGCATCTTGACTTTCTTTTTCATTTTCGTTTTCGCCTATGTATTTATGAGCTATCATACCAATTACCACAATTGCTACTATTAATAACATATTAAAAATTGTCTTGTAGATTTTTAATTCTAGACTATTTTTCTTCATTTTTTTTATTTAACTTTTTCATTCTTATAAATATCACTACTAATGCTATTACTACTAATGCTAATATAACTATTAATGCAATGCTGTCATATGTTATTGGTAATTTTGTGGTTTCCTGTGTTTCTACTCGTTCTATTACTGCATTTGGCTCATAATCATAATATTCTTGTAAAAATTGTGCATCTAGTGTTGTATCACCGCTTTTTGCAATTTTTTTCAAAAATACTATATATTTATCTCCAGTTCCATTACTTTGTTCTGTTGATTCTGGCTGTTTTATTTCCATATTTTCTACTTTTTGCCATTTAGCCTCATTAGTTAATTTTGAATATAAACTATAAAATTGCTCATTTGCTTGAACCTTTTCATACATATCCATTTCAGAATATTTGCTGTTAATATCTTCTGCTAATTCCATTAATTTTGCATATTCTTCTGAGTCTGATGTTTTTACTCTTTGATAATAATATTCAGCATCTTTACTGTCTGTGATTTTTACATATCCAGCTTTTGCCACTTCTTTTACGCCTTCAATAATTTCGCTTCTTACTGGTGTTGTTAATTCAGTGCTGTCTTTAGATGTAGAAATTTCTACTGCTATTCTTTTCGTTGTATTTTCTATTGTATTTATGTTTTCCTTGGTTAATGAGTTCTCGAAATCTATTTGAACTCCATTTAGAATTAAATTTTCTTCTTCATCTTTTGCCCATATATAAATTGGTTGATTTTTTAATTTTTCATAAGTTTCAGCATCTAAAAATGCTCCTTGGCTTCCTCCCAAATCTGAGATTGAATTAATATAAGATAAATCCATTTCTTTTGGACTTGCATTATTTGTAAATGCATACTTAAAATTTTTGTCTGTGTAGTCCTTAATATATATTATGTACTCATTTGTTTGAGTATTAACTACAGAGACATCTTCATTTGTCGCTAGAACCATTATAGGTGTCATTACTATTAATAATAGTATAGTCAAAGCACCTAATAATTTGATGACTTTTTTGTGCATCATATGCTCCACCCCTTTTTTATTATTTTTTACGGCATCATTATATTATATTTTTTATTATTTGTAAATACTTTTTCCATAATTTTACTGTATTCAAAAAAAATAGCGCAATATTTTTGCGCTATTTTTTATTTTTCAATCCATTTAACCAAATCCATATTTTCACTATCTAATAACATTTCATTTTGAGGCATAACTCTAAATGAGTATCCATAGTTTCCACCTGTTGTTAAATTAATTTTTGCTACATAATAATATTTTCTATTTTCTTCATCTCTTTTTTCCATCTTCATTGGAATTATTTTTATATCTTGTACAGTACCATTTTCTAAGAATTTGCCATAATATACTTCTGCTCTAATTGAGTTCGAATCAATATTTGGAAGTGTTACTTCACATCTTACTTCAATCTCTTCTCCTGCATCAACAGTTATATTATCTGCATTACTCTCAATTTGTTCAATTTTTACATCTTTCCAATTTGAATACATACTTGCTTTCCAAGCATCATATTCTGTTACTCTGTTAAGATCTGTATAATATTTTTTCGTTAAATTACATAGTGGTATATATAATTTTCTTGTATAATCTACCAACATTCTTGCTGTACTATACTTTCCAGCTGTTGTCATTATTGAATTTTTCATATATTCCATCCAAGATTTTGATATTCCATTTCTATCTTTATCATAATATGTTGGAATAATCTTGTTTTCTAATGTATAGTATATGCTATTACTATCTGCTATATCTTGTTCTTCATATGATGAGTACTCTTTGTTTGTTCCTATTGCCCAACCATTTTTTTGATTATATCCTTCTGCCCACCATCCATCTAGCACACTAAAGTTTACAACTCCATTTACAGAAGCTTTTTGTCCACTTGTTCCTGATGCTTCCATTGGTCTTCTTGGATTATTTAGCCAAACATCTACACCACTTACCATATATCTTGAAATTTCTATATTATAATTTTCAAGAATAAATATTTTTCCTTTGAATTGTGGCTTCATTGATATTTCATGTATATATTTTATTAAGTCTGCACCTTCTCTATCTGCTGGATGTGCTTTTCCTGCAAATATTAACTGAACTGGTCTATTTTCATCATTTAAAATTTGTGTTATTCTTTCTAAGTCTTTAAAAATCAGAGTAGCTCTCTTATATGTTGCAAATCTTCTTCCAAATCCTATTGTTAATGCTTCTGGATTTAATTTTGACGTAGCTTCTGTGATTTCTTCGTAGCTTACACCTTCTCTTCTTAACCTTCTTGTTACATTTTCTTTAACTAATGCTATTAATTTTTCTTTTCTTTCCATATGAACTTTCCACATTTTTTCATCTGGAATTGTTCTTATTTTTTCCCACACATAATCTTCATGTATATTGTCTTGCCAATATGGCATCAAATATTTATTATATAATTCTTTCATTTTTGGAGCTAACCATGTACATGTGTGAATTCCATTTGTTACATATGTTATTGGTGATTCACTTGGAGCTATATGTGGCCATACATCTGCAAATAGTTCTCTTGACACTTCGCCATGTAATTTGCTTACACCATTTTTCTTTCCTGCAATTTTTAAAGCAAATATTCCCATGTTGAATCCTGGTTCTAGTCCTTCACAAGGTTTCATTCCTAATTTTAAAAATTCTTCTCTTGTTAATCCTAATCTTGGCCAAAAATCTTTGAAATATTTTTCTACTAAGTCTAGTGGGAATATATCATTTCCTGCTGGAACAGGCGTATGTGTTGTAAATACTGTTTTTGATGATGCTATATCTCTTGCTACATCAAAAGAAACTTGTTTTTCTTTTATTGTATTTTTTATTAATTCAAGGTTTAAAAACGCTGAATGTCCTTCATTCATATGATATACAGTTGGTGTTAGTCCTAATCTTCTTAATAGACTAACTCCTCCCATTCCAAGTATAATTTCTTGTCTTATTCTCATTTCTTGGTCTCCACCATATAAACGTGCTGTTGTATCTCTATCTTCTACATTATTAATGTCTATATCTGAATCCATCAAATATAGTTTTATTCTTCCTACATTTATTTCCCATACTTTTAAATATATTCTTCTTTTTGGAAATTTTATAAATAATATTAAATCATTTCCATCCAAATCTTTTACTGGTGTTATTGGTAAATCATATATGTCTAAATCTCTATATTCTGGTCTTTGCATTCCATATCTATCTATTATTTGATTAAAATATCCATTTTTATATAACAAACCTACAGCAACTAACGGAATCCCTAAGTCACTTGCAGATTTTAGATGGTCACCAGATAATATTCCAAGACCACCTGAATATATTGCTATTGTTTGGTCTAATCCATATTCAGCTGAAAAATATGCTATTAAATCATTTCTATTATCTGGATATTTTGAGTTAAACCAAGTACTCTTACTGTTCATATATGAATCAAAATTACTAACTATTTTGTCATATTCTTTTATAAATGCAATATCTCTTGCAGCATTTTCTAGCTTTTCCTGTTCTACTGATTTTAAAAATTTCACAGGATTTTTATTGCATCTCTCCCATAAATCTATATCTATCATTTTGAATAATCTTAAAAATTCTGTATTCCAAGACCACCATAAATTATTTGCTATTTCTGTTATTCTCCCAATTCTTTTTGGTAATTGCGGATTTACAGTTATTCTGTTAAACACGTACATATTTAATTTTCCTCCTATGTTTTTTCTATGCTCTGTTTTAGCATTTTTTTCTTTTTGTTAATCATTAGTTATTATCTACTAATTTTTTATTTTTGTCAATATATATTTTATACTTTTTCTATTGTACATGTAGGTTAGTCAATCATTTGTCACAAATTATTTAAAATAAATACTTTGAGCACCTATATTGTAAATAACGATTCTTCTTGACTTTTATATTTTTCTA
>MNRR01000019.1 GCA_001916055.1 Clostridium sp. 28_12 | reverse complement strand
TATCGTTCAATCGTTCAAGCATAGTATAACACTTTTATTATAAATTATACAAGATATATTTTAAAATTTTACACTTTTCCATATCTACTTCTACCTCTCTTCAATTGCTTATTGATATGTTAAATTGAATCCAATTATAATTTACTATTTTATTATTCTATATTTTTTAAATTAGATTTCGCAATGATCCTATTTTTAATTGATTCATTTATATCTCCTCATTTCTTTATAAATTTTACTATACTATTTCAAATTTGTTAATCAATATATTTACATAATTTGCTTTTAGGTGTATAATATTATTATAAAACTTAAGGAGGTTTGTTGAATGACAACACAAGAAAAACAACGGATTGATGGAGAAAAAATTGTAAATTTAATTGCCAACTCTTTCTTTGAGGATATGTATAGTTGGACTCAAGCAAAAGCTATAAACTGCTATGCTTTTGCAAGAGGTCTTACTTGTCCAGATGTAAAGAACCAGATATATACACCAGGAAGATTATATCGGTTAAAATTTGGGCATGGTCCTGAAGTCAACTGGAAATGTGATCCTTATCTTATTGATAAGTGTATTAGCAATGATAGTTTAGCTTTAAATCAGCACTGCGAAAGAGTATCTTTCAGTAGTATCAAAGAAGATGATTGTAATTTCTATTTCGCAATTACTGATTTTCATGTACTGAACTCCCCTGCTGACCATCACTGGCATTTTATATGTAGAACCCCGAATGGTCTGTGGCTTCATAAACCAGATTGGTTTTTAGCGGCAGAACTAGTAAATTGGATTGAGTATGGCAAAACATTTCAATTTAACACTGTTGGTAGAGAATTAGGCAGCAGTTTTACAGAATGTGACGAATCTGTTTTAATTCCTTGCGAAGCAGTTTGTTTTGAAAACTTTTTTTACAAGTTAGAACTTCCAGAAGATTGAGTAATCTTGTTTTTCTAGTAAACATTAAAGGGAACTACAATTATGTAGCTCCCTTTTTTGATAGTTATTTGATAATTTTGGTTTTACAGAACATAGCATCAAGGTCTACCTTAGATAAAATTCCTTTCTCAAGTAAACCAGATACTAACATTTCTAAACTGTCTTTATTATCTTGTAAAATCTCTACTGCATATTCTTCTGCCTCATCCAGAATCTTGTCAATTTCTTTGTTAATTATTTCCAACAGGTCATCTGTATATAAATCATTTTTTATGTTACTACTGTATGATCTGTTAGTAGATAAATCTTCTGCAAGTCCGTAACGAAGTACCATTTTTTCAGCAATTTGGGTTGCTTTTTCCAAATCGCTTGAAGCTCCTGCTGAAAGCTGCTTTGTATACATCTTTTCAGCGATTCTTCCTCCTAAATAACGCGCAATCAACTGAATAAAATAATCTTTGTTAGTAAATACTGTTTCATCATTAGGTTCACAAACATTTACCCCTAAATATTCTTCAGCAGGCATAATCGAAACCGCCAAAGTAACAGTATTGCTCAACTGTTTTGAAAACTTGTTAACAATGAAATGTCCTGCTTCGTGATATGCTGTTGCCGTTTTTTCTTCCTTCGACATTTTTTCAAATTGTTTTCTTTTAATATCAAAATTTTCTAAAATGTCATTTCTTTTAACAAAATGTCTTCCTTTAAGTTCGGCACTTGCCATAGAACGGTCCAAAAGGTCTAAAGTACGGTCAGGATTTCTAATATAATTGTTAAAACATCCTGCAAGCAAAATTGCATCATTTACCAATTTTCTTGAAATTGTAGTCTGATGATAGTTTTCCAGACGCGCAATCTGATTCTTTATCATATTATACAATTCTGTAGATTTTGGTTCTTCAACAACAATTTTTTCAAACCGCCTTTGAAGTGCCCCATCTCTTGAAAAATATTTTTCATATTCATCAAAAGTTGTCGCGCCAATTACTTGAGTATCACCTCTTGCTAAAATAGGTTTCAATGCATTTGCAAGGTCTAATTCACCGTCCTTACATGCACCTGCACCTAAAACAGTGTGTATTTCATCGATAAATAAAATACATTTAGGATAATTCTCTAAAAAATCAATTAAATCCTGGAATCTTTCTTCGGCCTGTCCCCTATATTGAGTTCCTGCAACAATTGAAGTTACATCAAGAGACAATACCACAGAATCTTTGAATTTTTCGGGACATGTTCCTTTAACGATGCTATAAACAAATTTTTCAATAATAGCTGTCTTACCTACACCTGGATATCCTACCAAAATTGCATTTCTTTTTGTCGCTTTTGATAAAATTTTAACAAGTTGGTTGGTCTCTGTATCTCGTCCAAGTATAGGACATTTTTCATACGAAATATATTTGTCATTCATAACAGTAAGAAAACTTGCCAAATCATATGGTAAATAAAAATTTTTCTTTTCCATTTCTTTTTTTGCTCCAATGCTTTTATTTGACTTTTTGTTTTCTAAACAATTTTCTATAAACTCTTCATAAATATCTGGCATTGTTTCAGTAAATGCTGCTAATAGAAAATTGTCGTTTACTTGGTCGAAAAGGTATAAGTCATGTGCTATACCATTTGCAATCAGTATAGCATTTAAAAGCGACTGAGAAATTTTGATTGAAACATTTCTACCCGTTGAATTTAAAATAATAGACTCAATTCCAATTTCATCCTCAATAATAGCTCTCTCCCAATACTTTGAAATAATTTTTCTGGATTCATTTTCTATTTTTTCTTTTGTCACAGAATGTGATACAAGAAAAGAATGAAAACAAGTTTTTTCCTCTTTAGCCAGTTGTACAAATGCTATTACATCTGTAATGCTTTGTGCCCCAGACCGTTGAGAAAGTTCATTTGCATGTAACAATACATCACTTACAGTATCATCTAGCATTATTCCTAAATTATCCATGTAGCTACCTCCTTGTGTACAAAACTTTATAAGTATCGTAAACATTTTACAGCTTTATGTTAATTTTGTCAATATTACAGAAGAATAATTTTGTGCAAGGTTGTAGGTTAGTCAATCATTTGTCACAAATTATTTAAAATAAATACTTTGAGCACCTATATTGTAAATAACGATTCTTCTTGACTTTTATATTTTTCTAT
>MNRR01000018.1 GCA_001916055.1 Clostridium sp. 28_12 | reverse complement strand
AAATGGAACAGAAACATTTACATTAGGGAGAAATGAAGATATCGTAAGGATTGATTCAATAAAAATTCTAGGAGATGTCAATGAGGTCGAAGAATCAGAAATAAAAGAAAATGCTTATGTACCAGAATGGATAGATAATGAGGTTAATGGAATTAATTATAGATTAAATACAACATATAAAATACAAGATGACATAAGAAAATGGAACAAAGTCAATGTAAAATATGTTGAAAAGCATACAAATAAAAGTTTATACGGAACAGAAGTATTACAAGATGAAGATGGAGATAATATCTATTTTTATAGTGAAAGGATTCAAAATGAATTATAAATATTATGCAAAATCAAATCCAATAGAAACAATAAAAGAGCACACTGATAAATTATTAGAGAATCTTGAAATTCTAAAAAGAACTTATGGTGCGAAAATAGTACAAGTAATAGATATGCCAGAAGATAGATTTTGGCAACTAATGGAAATAATATGTAAATATCATGATGCAGGAAAAGTTTATTCAGGTTTTCAAAATGTAATAAGAAAAGCAATAGGAGAACCACTATTAGTTACAAAATTTAATAATGAGCAAATAAAACATGAACAGATATCTCCGATGTTTATACCATATAAAGAATATGAACTAACAAAAACAGAAAGAAAGCTAGTATATCAAGCAATTTACTATCATCATGAAAGAAATAATACAATACATATAGATGGAGATTTGTTAAAAAAAATAATAGAAGAAGATATAAAACCTAATATTCCTCAAATAGAAAATGAATTACAAATCAAAGTACCAGAATTAAAAACAACATATTTAGGAATGGTAGAAGGACAAGTTAGAATAACAGAATTTGATGACATATACAAAGACTATTGCATAATGAAAGGGTTATTACATAGATTGGATCATTGTAGTTCAGCATGGATACCAGTTGAAAATGAAAACAAAGATGAGATATCAAAATTTGTAGAAAATTTTATGAATAACCAAAATTTCAAACTTAATGATTTACAACAATTTGCAAAAATAAATCACAATAAAAATGTTATAGTAATTGGTTCAACAGGAATGGGAAAAACAGAAGCGGCTTTACTTTGGAGTAATCACGATAAAACATTTTTTACATTACCATTAAGGATAAGTATAAATGCAATATATGACAGAATAAAAGAAACAATAGAATATGAGCATGTTGGATTATTGCACTCAACAGCAATAGATTATTTAGACGATAAAAATGAAGAAAATGAATTTGAAAAAATAGAACAAGCACGAAATTTATATGAAAAAATTACAACATGTACAATAGATCAGATCTTTCCATTTGTATTCAAATATAGAGGATATGAAAAAATATATGCAACATTAAGTTATTCAAAAGTAGTAATTGACGAAATTCAAGCATATTCACCAGAAATAGTAGCAGTTATTTTAAAGGGATTACAAATGATAAATAACTTAAATGGACAATTTATGGTAATGACAGCAACACTTCCTAGAATATATAAAGACAAACTAGAAGAAATGGGGATAAAATTTGAGTATAATGAATTTATAAAAAATACGATAAGACATAAAATTCAATTAGTAGAATCAGAAATAAATCAAGATATAGAAGAAATAAAAGAAAGTTCTAAAAATAAGAAAGTATTGATAATTGTTAATACAATAAATAAAGCAATTGAAATATACAAAAAATTAAAAGATGAAGATGTTCAAAATGTCAATCTATTGCACTCAAGGTTTATACAAGCTGACAGAAGTGAAAAAGAAAGAAATATAAAAGAATTTTCTAAAAATAAAAATGAAGCTGGAATATGGATAACGACACAGATTGTTGAAGCTTCACTAGATATAGATTTTGATATGTTATATACAGAAATGTCTACATTAGACAGTCTATTTCAAAGACTTGGAAGATGTTATAGAAGTAGAGAATATGATGGAAACATACCAAATGTGAAAATATATATTAAAGACACAAGTGGAGTTCGATATATATATGATAAAGAAATATATGAAAAAAGTATAGAACTATTAAAGCCATATAATGGAGTAATATTACAAGAAAAAGTAAAAATTGATTTAGTTGATAAATTATATTCAAAAGAAATGTTACAAGGAACAGGATTTTATAAAAAATTTAAAGAAGCATTTAAAATATTGGATAATATTATAGACTACGATACAAGTAAAAAAGATGCACAGCATATTTTAAGAGATATTGATAATATAGATGTAATACCCAAAATTATTTATGATGAAAATCTTAATTTATTTGGAGAATATGAAAATGAAAAAGAAAAGAAGAAAAAATATGAATTGAAAAGAAATATTGATAAATTATTTATATCAATCAATAGTAAAAATAAATGGAAATTGAACAATTTTATAACAGAATGTCCATATGTAAAAGGAAAATATATTATTGATACAAAATATGATAAGGAAATTGGACTTCTTTTAGAATTAGATGAAGGTTATTCGATAGATTCACGAGAGTTGTAATATGAGGAATGGTTGAAAAATTAATTTTTTTCAACCAAATCTGTGCCTTGGAGAAAGGAAATTAAATATGAATATTACAGGAATAATGGTTTATTATTATTTTATATGTGAGCGAAGATTATGGTATTTTGCAAATCAGATAAATATGGAACAAAACAGTGAACTTGTACAGATTGGAAAAATAATAGATGAAACAACATATAAAAGAGAAAAGAAAGGTATTTTAATAGATAATACTATAAATATAGACTTTATTAATAATGGAGCAGTATTACATGAAGTAAAGAAAACAAAATCAATTGAAGAAGCGGGAATTTGGCAATTAAAATATTATATGTATTATTTAGAACAAAAAGGAATAAAAAATATCAAAGCTGAAATTGATTTTCCATTATTAAGAGAAACGAAAAAAATTATTTTAGAAGATGAAGACAGAGAAGTATTAAAAAATGTTGTTAAAAATATAGAAAATATTGTAGAACAGGACAAGCCACCTAAAATAATTGATTCAAAGATTTGTAAGAAATGTTCATACTATGATTTATGCTATGTATAAAAATTATATAGGAAGGAATTGTTAAAAAATGAAACAATCATATTATTTATACAAAAGTGGGAGGCTTCAAAGAAAAGATAATACATTGGAAATAGTATATAAAGATAATACTAAGAAAAGTATACCTGTTGAAAGAGTGGATGACATATATGTTATGACAGAATTTGATTTCAATACAAGTTTATTGAATTTCTTATCACAGTTTGGAATAAATATACACTTTTTTAATTATTATGGGTTTTATACAGGAACATATTATCCAAAAGAATTACTCGTGTCAGGAAAGCTATTGATAAAACAAGTTGAACATTATAATGATAAAGAAAAAAGATTAAATATTGCTAAAGCTTTTATAGAAGCAGCATCTTATAATATTTATAGAAATTTGACTTATTACAATAATAGAGGAAAAGACTTAAAAGATTATATGAAAGAGATAGATTTTTTAAGAAAACAAATAAAATTGTGTAAAGATGTGCCGGAATTAATGGGAATAGAAGGAAATATTAGAAAAGTTTATTATGATTCATGGAACATTATAATTAACCAAGATATAGCATTTGAGAAAAGAGTAAAAAATCCCCCAGATAATGCAATAAATCTCATTGTGTTTAGATATTGCTGAAATTTTTAAACCAATTATAGCAGATAGATTAATTTTTTCTATGCTAAATAAAAGGCAGATAACTGAAAAGGATTTTGAAGAAGGCTTAAATTTTACTTATATAAAGGACGAGGCGCGAAAAAATATAACAAGAGAAATTGACTTGAGATTACAAACTAAAATTAAGCATAAAAAATTGGACAGAGAAGTGAGTTATGAATATTTGATGAGATTAGAAGTTTATAAATTGATTAAACATTTGCTTGAAGATGAAGAATATGAAGGTTTTAAAATGTGGTGGTAATATGTATGTTATTTTAGTGTATGATATAAATTTAGAAAATAAAGAAGGACAAAGAGTATTGAGAAACGTTTTTAAGACATGTAAAAAGTATTTAGTACATATTCAAAATTCTGTTTTTGAAGGTGAGTTGCTGGAGTCTCAAGCTATTAAATTGAAAGCTGAACTTGATAGATATATTAGAGATGATAAGGATAGTGTAATTTTGTTTAAAAGTAGAAATCAACGTTGGCTTGAAAAGGAGTTCCTTGGAATGATTGAAGATGATAAAACAGATAATTTTTTATAGTGTATATAATTTTTGATATTCTGTCGACCTATAATAATGCCTAAATTGTGTGTATACGACAGTGTAGATATTACCTTAATTATTAAGAAGTTTTTGAAATGCTATGGATTTTTTAGAATTTTTATAGTATCATAAATAATACATAGACAGATTTGAAACTTTAAAGTGCTTATTCTAGTGCCTTTGATGAATGCCTGTATTAATTTAAATATATTAGAATGTAAATTTTACAGGAAAGTCTTTTGTTATTAATTATAAAAAGTATTAATTTAAATATATTAGAATGTAAATTTTTATATTAGAATGTGTTGGAAATTCTTTCATTGGTATTAATTTAAATATATTAGAATGTAAATATCTATAATTTGACCTTTTATACAATCTCTTACTTGAGTATTAATTTAAATATATTAGAATGTAAATATTATTGGTGCTGTTACTACTCTGTTTCCTGCTCGTATTAATTTAAATATATTAGAATGTAAATACTTTAGTAAAGGAAATTTGCGTGTAATTAATATGTAGTATTAATTTAAATATATTAGAATGTAAATCATTGGTGTTAATACACATCTTACTTCTCTTCCCGCGTATTAATTTAAATATATTAGAATGTAAATTTTTTAAATACACGACAAAATTCTTCATCTCTCTGGTATTAATTTAAATATATTAGAATGTAAATGCCGAAATTGTTTAAAGCAACTGTTGTTGCAACTCCGTATTAATTTAAATATATTAGAATGTAAATAATTTTTCTAATACATAATCTAAAGCTTCATCTTCGTATTAATTTAAATATATTAGAATGTAAATTCAGGACAAGGTGTTATTGTTTACGGTGATGATATTGTATTAATTTAAATATATTAGAATGTAAATTTCTTTATAAAAATAAAGAGGTAGTGATTTACTACGTATTAATTTAAATATATTAGAATGTAAATAACAGTATTAATAATATAAATGATTTTTTAGAAAGTATTAATTTAAATATATTAGAATGTAAATGTTGTAGAAAGGGAAGAAAAAATGAAGAGTAAGCTAAGTATTAATTTAAATATATTAGAATGTAAAAGGTTTTATTTCAGTAGTTCCTGTTTTATCTATAGGTATTAACTTAAATATTAGATATAAAAGGAAAAGAAATAAAAAGAGTTAAAATTATTGTGAATATTAATTTAAGTATATTAGAATGCAACATTATAAGCGATGAAAAAGTTAAAATAGATTACAAATAATCAAAAAACAGAATAAACAGAAAAAATAAAAAATAATTGAATACAAAATAAATTAGCTTGTAATTGATATTAAGAAAAAATAGAATAGGAGAATAGAAGGAAAAATGAAACCATCAATTATAGAAATTGCAGAAGAAGAATTTTATAACGAAGAAAATAATAGAATTATGCATTCAAAAGATGCAGAAGTAGATACATTTATAAACGATTTGGAAAAACACCCTCATGCATTTCTTTTAGCATGTTTAATGAGTAGAAGAATAGCGGCTGAAAGTGCATGGAAAATACCATATGAGATTTATAAAATATTAGGAACAGTTGATATTCATGAACTAGGGAAAAAATCATTGGAAGATTATACAGAAATATTTGAAAAAAATAAATTACATAGATTCAACAAAGAAATGGCTAAAGTATTTTATGAAGCAGTACAAAGAATTATAAAGCGTTTTAATGGTGATGCTTCGTGTATTTGGAAAAATAAACCAAGTAGTGCAAAGGTAATAAGCGAGTTATTACAATTTTATGGCTGTGGGCTAAAAATTGCAACAATGACAGCAAACATATTAGTAAGAGA
>MNRR01000017.1 GCA_001916055.1 Clostridium sp. 28_12 | reverse complement strand
GTTTATTTTTGGTCATTTAAACAATATCATTTTTGTGCTCTCTTTTCAATATTTTATTTTCAATGTATTTGTGACATATCTATTTTAAACCTATATTTTATAAATTTAAGAATGATTTTTAATTTTTTTCTAAACTCCTACAGATGAGAATCCATTGTCTACATGTATAATTTCACCTGTTATAGCACTTGATAAATCACTGAAAAGAAATGCTGTTACATCACCTACTTCTTTTGTTGTAACATTTCTATGTAATGGAGCTCTTTTCTCTACTACATCTAAAATTGTTCCAAAATCTTTAATTCCTTTTGCTGATAATGTTTTTATTGGTCCTGCTGATATAGCATTTATTCTGCATCCTATTTTGCCTAAGTCAACTGATAAATAGCGTACAGATGCTTCTAGTGCTGCTTTTGCTACTCCCATTATATTATATCCTTCTACTACCTTTTCTGATCCAAAATATGTGTATGCTATAATGCTTGCACCTTCATTTAACATATCTTTTTCTTTTGCTATTCTAACTATTGCAACTAATGAATAACTACTTACATCTTGTGCATGTGCATATCCTTCTCTTGATGTATTTATAAAGTCATTACGCAAGTCATCTGTATTTGCATGTGCAATTGCATGTAAAATTCCATCTATTTTTCCATTTTCTTTTTTTATTTGTTCTAAACATTTTTCTATATCTTCGTCTTTACTAACATCATTACATATATATAATTTTGAATCTGGTATTTCTTCTAATAGTTGCTTTACTTTTTCAAAGTTTGCTTCTGATGTTGTACATATTACTTTTGCTCCTTGTTCTGATGCTGATTTTACTGCTCCAAATGCTATACTCCATTTGTTGCGTACTCCCATTATTACAACTTTTTTGTTTTCTAATATCATTATTTTTCTTGTATGATATATTTAATAACTTAAATAGATCATACTCTCCTTTCTTAATTTATTTTTATATTGGTGCTTTACTGTATTTTTCGAAATTTTTCGTATCTTCTTTCTAAAAGTTTTTCTGTATTTTCTTTTTGTAGTTCTAAAATAGTTTGTTTTAGATATTTTTTTAGTTCTGTGCATACTTTTTCTAGTGTTTTTTCTGTTACGCCTTCTTCGGGTTCTTCAATTATTTTTTCTATAATTTCTAATTTTTTTAAGTCTTCTGCTGTAATTTTCATATTTTCTGCTGCTTCTTTTGCTTTGCTTGCATCTTTATATAAAATGCTTGCAAATCCTTCTGGTGATAAAATAGAGTAGACTGCATTTTCTAGCATTACAATTTTGTCTCCTACACCAATTGCTAATGCTCCTCCACTTGATCCTTCTCCTATTACTATACATATAATTGGTACTTTTAATTTTGACATTTCCATTATGTTTTTTGCTATTGCTTCTCCCTGGCCTCTTTCTTCTGCTCCAACTCCTGGATAGGCTCCTGGGGTATCTATAAATGTTATAATTGGTCTTTTGAATTTTTCGGCTTGTTTCATTAGCCTTAGTGCTTTTCTATATCCTTCTGGTTCTGGCATTCCAAAATTTCTTTCCATGTTTTCTTTTGCACTTTTTCCTTTTTGTTCACCTATAACAGTTACTGGTATTTCATCTAGTAATGCTATTCCACCTATAATTGCTTTGTCATCTCCGAAATTTCTATCACCATGAAATTCAATAAAATCATTAAATATATTTTTTATATAGTCTGTTGTTTTTGGTCTTTGTGTTTGTCTTGCTATTTGAACTTTTTCCCATGCTGTTTTCAATATATACACCTCTTTTTCTATGATACTTTTTTATGCATTTTTATTATTTTTGAAATGGTTTCTTTCATGTCTTTTCTTTCTACTATTTTATCAATAAATCCATGTTCTAGTAAAAATTCAGATTTTTGAAAACCTTCTGGTAATTTTTGCCCTATAGTTTGTTCTATTACTCTTGGTCCTGCAAATCCTATTAGTGCTTCTGGTTCTGCTAAAATAATATCTCCTAAACTTGCAAAACTTGCCGTTACTCCTCCTGTTGTTGGGTCTGTTAAAACTGATATATATAGTAAACCTTGTTCATCTAGTTTTGCAATTGCTGCTGAAGTTTTTGCCATTTGCATTAAAGATATTATTCCTTCTTGCATTCTTGCTCCACCTGATACACAAAAAATTATTATTGGTAGTTGATTTTTGATAGCTGTTTCTATTGCAAGCGTTATTCTTTCTCCTACTGCTGAGCCCATACTCCCCATTAAAAAGTTTCCATCCATTACAGCAAGTACTGCTTCTTCTCCATTTATTTTGCATTTACCACATTTTACAGCTTCTTGAATTTTTGTTTTTTCTTTTAATAATTCTACCTTTTTTAAATATCCTTCAAAATTTAATGGGTCTTTTGTTAGAATGTCTGCTCCTATTTCTTTAAATGTTCCTTCATCTGCAATTTGTTTTATTCTTCTTCTTGATGATAGTCTAAAATGTTTTCCGCAGTTTGGGCATACACTTAAATTTTTATGTAGTTCTTCTTTGTATATAATTTCTTTGCAATTATTACATTTCACCCATTTTCCTATCATTTTTTCAGATGCTTCGTCATTTTTTATTGGTTTTTCTTCTATTTTGTTTACTTTTTTTATTTTATCAATAATCATTTAAAAGTACATTCCTTTCTTGATAATGTCTTATTTGTTATATATTATGAAAATTATGCATCCTTTCTAATATAGCAAACTATAATGTTAACATTTCTTTTTCTACAAATGATGTATCATATTGATTTGTTTTAAAGTTCTCATTTTCTAATATTTTTAGTATAAAATCTGTATTTGTGTCTATTCCTTCTACAACTAATTCTGCAATTGCACTTTTCATTTTTGCAATAGATTCTTCTCTATCTTTTCCATGTACAATTATTTTAGCAAGCATTGAATCATAATTTTGAGGTACAGTATATCCTTCATAGATTGCTGTATCCACTCTTATTCCATTTCCACCTGGTAAATGAAGCCCTGTTATTGTTCCTGGACAAGGCATAAAGTTTTTATCAGGATTTTCTGCATTTATACGAACTTCAAGACTATGCCCATTAATTTTTATATCTTTTTGAACATATTGCAACTGTTCTCCGCTCGCAATTTTTATTTGTTCTTTTATGATATCTATTCCAGTAACTGCTTCTGTAATTGGATGTTCTACTTGTACTCTTGTGTTCATTTCCATAAAGTAAAAGTCTTGATTTTTGTCTACTAAAAATTCTATTGTTCCCACATTTGTA